>CANQLF010000071.1 GCA_947624635.1 uncultured Bacilli bacterium
AGAAGTTGTGGAGTTCCAAATTGTTCGGCAACAGATAGTGGTGGATATTCCTACAAAAATGTTGAATGTAGCGATATACAGTGCAAAACAGGAAATAAGGAGATAAATAAAGGTACTGGTGCCTCAACAACAGGCACAATATATGGAATATATGATATGAATGGTGGAAAAACAGAATATATACCAGTTTATTATGATAATAGCAATTTTCCAACTGACTTAAAATATACTGAACACTACATTGATTGCAGTAATATATTAGGGATAGCTTCATTTGAAACATCACGCTGGTATAGTGATTTGTATTCAATGCCAAATTCCGCTGGACCATCTGTATTTTCTAGAGGTGGTTTGAATTCAGATCCAAGTTATTCAGGAATTTACTTTATTTATGCTGTTAATGGTGGAGCAAGTTCCAATCGTACATTCAGAGCAGCTCTTATACCATAAAACATTATAGATTGTAATAAATAGTTAAAAAATAAAAATTCATTTTACAGATATTAATAGTAGAATTACAAAATGAATTGAAAAGTATTTCAGATTAATTAAAAAGAGATTATAAACTAAAATAAAAGTTAATGTATTTTCAATTTTTAAATAATATTTAATATTTCAATTTATGCGACAAAAAAAATATATAATTTAAACTATAATAATCATAGATTTAATGTAAGGAGAGATGGTTATTATGGCGAAAAAAAGATTTAAAAGTAAGAAAAGAAATAAAAAACACACTAAAATTAAAGTATTATTAGTAATATTATGTGTATATTTAATTTCAAATCTTACTTTTTCTATATTAAAAAATAATAAAATTACAATTAATAATAAAGAATTTATAAAAACTTTACTTGATTCAAGCAATAATATTGTAAAAAAAGATTATGATAAAAATAAAATAATAAATAATATAGTTAAATTTTTTTCAAAAGTAGATATTAATAATCCTGTAACTGCCTTAAATTATGATATATCTAATAATGTTGTAAAAGTAGATAACGGTACTCATGAAGATAATTATGATAATATAAGTGAACTTGAGAAAGTCTCACAATATATTGAGGATCCTAGAGATGAAAAAATAAATGATCCTATAGTTTATTTATATAATTCTCATCAGTTGGAAAATTATAGTTCTAGTAACTTAGAAGTGTATAATATTAAGCCAAATGTTATGCTTGCATCTTATATGTTAAGAGAAAAATTAAACGAAGCTGGAATAAATACAATTGTAGAAGAGGAAAATGTAACAGAAATTTTGAGAGTTAATAATTGGAGTGGAAGTAGTGCATATAAAGTAACTAAAATGCTTATTAATGATGCAAGAAATAAAAATAAAAAATTAAATTATTTTATAGATTTACATAGAGATTCTGTTTCAAGAGATAAAACTACTATAAAAATTGGTGATAAAAATTATGCAAGATTTTATTTTTTAATAGGGTTAGAAAATGAAAATTATAAAGAAAATATGAAAATCGCAATGTCGTTAAGTGAAATGCTTAATACCTCATATAAAGGAATTAGTAAGGGTATTTTGCAAAAGCAGGGTAAGGGAGTAAATGGCGTATATAATCAAGATATTCATAAAAATGTAGTTCTTATAGAAATTGGTGGAGTAGATAATACAATAGATGAAGTTAAAAATAGTATAGATGTTTTAAGTGAAGTGCTTATTAAATATATAAAAGGTGATACAAATGAAAATAAATAAAATATTTAGAAATATAATAATAGTATTATTTATAATTTTTATTGCCTTATTTATATCACAAGAAAACGGTTATTATGAATATCAAGAGTATAAAAAAGTAGCTTTAACTAATGAACAAATTAAGGAATTTGAAGATGATGTAAAAAATGGTAAAAAAATTGATTTAAAAAATTATGTATCTAAAACAAAAAAAGAATATGGTAATGCAGTATCCAATGCAGGATTATCTGTATCAAAACAGATAGAAAAATATTTTAAAAAAGCTATGGAAGCATCATTTGGTGCATTAGCAGATGTTGTAAATGATAACTAATTTTGATATAATCTTTTTGGTGATTTTATGTCGTTTAAAATAGGTAATGTTTTAGTTAAAAACAGAGTAGTTTTAGCTCCTATGGCAGGATATTCTAATAGTGCTTTTAGAAGAATTGCAAAGGATATGAATTGTGGGTTAATATATGCAGAAATGGTTAGTGATAAAGGTATATATTACAATGATAAAAAAACTAATGAACTTTTATATATGACAGACTATGAAAGACCTATCGCACAACAAATATTTGGAAGTGATAAAGAAAGTTTTGTTTATGCTGCTAAATATATTGAAAAAAACATGAAACCTGATATTATAGATATAAATATGGGTTGCCCTGTACCTAAAGTTGCTCTAAGAAGTCAAGCTGGATCAGCTTTATTAAAAGATTTAGATAAAATTGGTGAAATTGTATCTGCTGTTGTTAAAAGTGTAAGTATACCTGTTACTGTTAAAATTAGGAGTGGCTGGGATAGCAATAGTATAAATGCAGTGGAAGTTGCAAAAGTAATTGAAAAATCAGGGGCAAGTGCGATTACTGTTCATCCAAGAACTAGAGCTCAAAAATATAGTGGTAAAGCTGATTGGAATATTATAAAACAAGTTAAAGAAGCTGTTAGTATTCCAGTAATAGGTAATGGAGATATAAAAACTATATATGATGCTAAAAAAATGCTTGATGAAACTGGTTGTGATGCAGTAATGATAGGTAGAGCATCTCTTGGTAATCCTTGGTTTTTAAATGAAGTATATGAATATATTGAAAATGATAAAATAATAGATAAGCCAAGTAATAAAGAAAAAATAGAGATGTCATTAAAACATCTAGATTATTTGTTGGAGACAAACCCTGAAAAAAAAGCTATTCTTGAAATGAGAAGTAATATTTGTTTTTATCTAAAAGGTATGCCAAATAGTACAGATATAAAAAATAAATTATTTAAAGTAGTGACAAAAGAGGAATTTAAAAGTATTTTACTAGATTATTTAAAAGTGTTATAATTGTAAGAGAAAGGTAGGGGTATATATGGCAAAGAAAAAAACAAGTGAGGTATCAACAAGAGATTATGAATATGATTTAAATATCGATAATCCAAAAGATTTAGCAATTAAAATAAGTATAGGTATTGCATCAATCGCACTTATAGGTGGTGTAGTAACTTCTATAATATTAAATTCTAAAAAGAAAAAAAATAAATAAAATTAATCAAAAAAGAAGACAAATTACTAAAAAATCTCGTTTATATTAATTGAAAGGAGATTTTTTTTATGGAAAATATTTTATATTACAAAAAACAAATTGTTATAACATTATCTATATTCATAGTATTTTTACTAGCTTCAGTATTCATCTATTACGGTAATGAAAAGCAGGGAAAAGAAAGGAAGGTTAATACAGTAGAAAATATTGCAAAAAAAGATGGCAACAATGAAAGTGAAGAAGTAACAGAAGATAATACTGAAGAAAATACCTCAAATAGTAAATATGTGTATATCGATGTAAAAGGTTATGTATCTAATCCTGGAGTTTATAAACTAAAAAAAGGTTCGATAGTAAACGATGTATTATTAGCCGCTGGAGGAATTAAGGAAGATGCAGATACCATTTGTGTTAATCTAAGTAAAAAAGTATTTGATGAAATGGTAATTTATGTTCACAGTAAAGAAGAAATAAAAGAAATGGAAAGTAATGGTAAAATAAATAAAGACGATATAAATATATGTCCTAATATAGAAAATGCAGCATTTACCCCATATAAAGAAGAAAGTGAAAATAATGTTACTGAAAATAATATTTCTACAGAAAATGAGAAAAAAGATTCTACACCAAATGAAAAAATAAACATAAATACATCAGATATAGATAAATTAACTACACTTCCAAATATAGGTAAATCTAAAGCACAAGCGATAATAAGTTATAGAGAAAAAAATGGGGATTTTAAATCTATTGAAGATATTATAAAAGTAAGTGGTATAGGTGAATCTACATTTCAAAAGATAAAAGATTATATAACAATTTAGTATGAAGTATTTTAAAGAATTATTACAAAAAAATTATGTTTGTTATGCACTTGTTTTTATTGTAATAATTTTCTCTTTATTTAGAACTAACATAATTAAGTATTACTCAAAAATAGACGAAAATAAAAATGAATTTATAGTAAGTATTAAAAATATAAAAATTGATGATGATAAAATTTCTTTAAATTTATTATATAAAGAAGAAATAATAGGATATTATTATTTTAATAAAGATAATGAAAAAGAATATTTTATAAATAATTTATCAATAGGGGATAAAATAAAAATAAAAGGTAAGTTATCTAGTTTTAAAAATAATACTGTACCTAATACATTTAATTATAAGCAATATTTGTATAATAAAAAAATATTTTATAAAATTAATATTTATGAAATTGAAAAAATATCTAACAATAAAAATATATTTTTAAAAGTTAAAAATTATATTATTAAAAGATGTAATAATTTTAAATATTCAAAAAATTATATGTTTACATTTATTTTAGGTGATGATAGTTATATAAATGATGATGTAATAAAAAGTTATCAAAATAATGGAATAAGTCATTTATTTTCTATATCAGGAATGCATATTTCTTTATTAACATCCATAATACTTTTATTATTAAATAAAATTAATAATAATAAAATAATTAATTATATAATTATTTGCCTGTTTCTAATTTTTTATATGTTTCTAACTAATTATTCACCATCAATGCTTAGAGCTTCATTATTTTATATATTTACAACAATAAATAGATTTCTAAAATTAGAAATAAGTTCAAAAAACATATTATTGTATTCGTTTATATTTTTACTTATCATTAACCCTTTTTTTATATATGATATTGGATTTGAATTATCTTATTCAATAGTATTCTCACTAATAATGCTTAAAAATAAATTGGATAATTATAGTAATTATTTAGTCAAAATATTAATTGTTTCAATAATATCTTTTTTAGTAAGTTTGCCTATTTCAATATATAATTTCTATCAAATAAACTTACTTGGAATAATTCTTAACATCATTTTTGTACCTTTTATCTCACTAATTATTTTTCCTTTATCTTTAATTTCACTTGTATTTTCAGCATTAGACTTTCCATTATATTTATTAATTAAATTAATGGAAAATGCGTCATTATTTTTTTCTAATATCAAAATATTAAATATAATATTAGCTAAACCTAATATTATTGTAATAATAGTTTATTATATTATAATCATTCTAATACTTACAAATTATAAAAATAAACGATTTTATTATTTAATATTTCTGATGATTACATTATTTATTCATAATAATATATTATTATTTAATAATAAATTGATTGTAACAATGATTGATGTGGGACAAGGAGATTCAATATTAATCATCTTACCAAATAATAAAGGAAATATTTTAATTGATACAGGAGGTAAAATAAATTTTAAAAATAACAAGATAGATAATAGTATGTCTATTAATACACTAATACCTTTTTTTAAATCATATGGAATTAAGTCAATAAATAAACTTATACTATCTCACGGCGATAATGATCACATTGGTAATGCATTCAATTTGGTAGATAATTTTAAAATTAATAAAGTTATATTTAATAATGATGGTTATAATGATTTAGAAAAAAAACTTATAAATATTTTAAATAATAAAAATATACAATATGAAAAAGGATTAGAAGAGTTAGATATTAATAAAAATAAGCTTATATTTTTAAATACTAAAATATATGATAATGAAAATGATAATTCAAATGTTATTTACTTTAACTATAGTAAATATAAATTCTTATTTATGGGTGATGCTAGTATAAAAAAAGAGAATGATATATTAGATAAATACGATATTAAAAATATAGATTTTTTAAAAGTTGCTCATCATGGTTCAAATACATCATCTAGTATAAATTTTATAAATACAATTAAACCAAAAGTTAGCTTAATATCTGTAGGAGAAAATAATATATATGGTCATCCAAAAAAAGAAGTGTTAAATAATTTATCAAAATCTAAAATATATAGAACTGATTTAGAAGGAAGTATAGAAATTAGATTGAATAATGATAATTTTAATATAATAACTCATAAACCATAAAAGTGTTATGATAATAAATTATTTATATATAATTAAAAAAATGTAACATTTTTAATATATTAGACATAATATATTATATAGTACGCTAACGTATTTAGCGTTTATTATATATTTGAAGGCCAAATATTTGGTCTTCTTTTTTCGTAGAGGAGAAAATACTTTTTAAAATTTTATTCTATTTGTTTTTAATAATAAATAAAATTAATATAGGTGGTCACATGAAAGCAATTAATAACTTAAAAGAATATCTAAATGAAGAAGATACAAAAATAGTTATATTTGACTCAAAATTATATGTTTCACACTATAAAGATATAAAATCATTTGATTCTAATAAATTTATATTGGAAACAAGTGATAAACAAGTTATTTTAAATGGTAAAAATATTTCTATACATAAACTTACCAAAGAAGAATTATTAATAAGTGGTGATATTGAAACTATAGAACTAAGGTGAACATATGGATAATAAAATATTAAAAAAATTTAATAATACTGTTAAAATAAAAATAACTGGCAAAAATATAGATAGATTTATAAAAAGATTATATAAAAATAATATAGAAATATTATCATTAAATAATTTATCGAGAAACTCCATATTAATAACTATTAATATGAGTGATTATGAAAAAGTTAATAAAATAAAATCTATTTATAATATAGAAAAGAAAAGTATTGGAGGTACTATTAAACTTAAAAAAAGTATATATAAAAATAGATTTTTATTAATATCTTTATTATTTGGATATTTTGTAATATTAATTCTTTCTAATGTTATATTTGAAGTACAAGTTATACACTCTAATTCAGATATTAGAAATTTAATTATAAAAGAATTAGAAAAATATGATATTAAAAAATATTCATTTAAAAAAAATTTTAAAAAGTTAAATGAAATTACTAATAAAATATTAAAGAATAATAAAAATGATTTAGAATGGATATCTATAGAAAATGTTGGTACTAAAGTAATAGTTAAGATAGAAGAGCGAAAATTAAATAAAAAGGAAAAAAGTTATCCTAAACAGAATATAGTTGCGAAAAAAAGTGGAATAATAAAAAAAGTGATTGCTAAAGATGGTGTTATAGTAAGAAATATAAATGATTATGTTAAAAAAGGTGATGTAATTATATCTGGTGAGATAATGGATACTTATAACGAAAAGTTACTTGATACTGTCAGTGCTTCAGGTATGGTTTATGCGGAAGTATGGTACACAGTAGATATGGAGTATCCACTAATTTATAGTAAAGAAGAAGAAACCGGTAAGAAAAAAGAAGTATATGAATTAGAATTTTTTGATAAAAGAATATCTTTATTTGATTTTAATAAATATGAACATAGTAATGATACATATAAAATAGTTTTAGAAAACAGATTACTTCCTTTTAGATTACTTAAAACATTAAAAAAAGAAGTTAAAAAAGATGATGAAGTATTAATAGTAGAAGAAGCTTTGATAAAAGCAATGGAAAGCGCTAGAAGTAAAATAGAAAGTAAATTAGATAAAGATGAACATATTATTAAAGAAAGACAATTGTCTTTTTACCAAAAAGATAGTAAAATAGTAGTTGAAATATTTTTCAGCGTTTATGAAAGTATTGGTACACCTAATGAGATCACAAAAGATAGATTAGATGAATTAAAAAATGAACAAAAAGAGGTAGAGTGAGTATGATAAAAGATGCAATAACAGATATTTTTAATTATATATGGCCTATGATGGTAATAGTTATAACCATTATTGCATCTTTAAGGATATTTAATATTATATCTAATAAAAGAAATTTCAAATTATATGAAGAATTAATTAATTTAAGTTTTATAATTTATATATTATCATTATTCTACTTAGTTACATTTCAAGATGTAAACTATGGTACGAGTAACTTTACACCGTTTAAGGAAATGTTTAGATATGCTTTTGGCAGTAAACTATTTATCAAAAATGTGTTAGGTAATATATTACTTTTTATACCTTTAGGATTTTATGCTAAATACTATATAAAGCCTAAAAATATGATATTTCCTTCAATAGTTTTGCTTTTATCATCTATAACAATTGAATTTACACAATTACAAATTGGTAGAACATTTGACATTGATGATATAATATTAAATGTGTCAGGTGGATTACTTGGTTACTTGTTAAGTCATCTTGCTGAAAAGTTACCTGCATTTACAAAGAAGACTTGGTTTTTAAATATCGTTACTATATTAATTGTAATATTGTTTGTGTTATATTTATTAGAAATTTATAATGTAACTGATTTTAATTTGGGGTGGTTATTTTGAATAGATATGAAATAATTAATGAAACTAATGAAAATATTAAGGAACTAGAAATATTAAATGGATTATTGGATTATGCATTAAAAATTGAAAATGTTAATGATGCTGAATTTAATATAATAATTGTAGATAATAAAAGAATAAGAGAAATAAATAAAGAATATAGAAGTATAGATAGAGAAACTGATGTAATTAGTTTTGCACTAGAAGACTATCAGGATGTAATATTATCTCATAGAATGCTTGGTGATATTTATATTTCTATTGATAAAGCTAGTGTACAAGCTATAGAATATGGTCACTCTCTAAAAAGAGAATTATCGTTTCTTGCTATACACGGGCTTTTGCACCTTCTAGGTTATGATCACATGGAAAAAGAAGAAGAAAAAATAATGTTTGAACGTCAGGAGTTGATTTTAAATGAATATGGGATTACAAAAGAGAAGTAGAAAACAAAAGGGGATAAAAAGATTTTTAAATAGTTTTAAATATGCTGTTGATGGTTTTATTTACTCATATAAAAATGAACAAAATCTTATGGTACATGTTTTTGTAGCTACTATTGCAATTATATTTGGTTTTATTTTTAAATTAGATAAAATCGAATGGCTATTTGTTTTGGTAATGATTGGACTTGTATTTTGTGCAGAACTTATTAATACCTCAATTGAAGCAGTAGTAGATCTTGTTTCACCCGAAAAACACCCATTAGCAAAAATAGCAAAAGATACTGCTTCAGGTGCAGTACTATCTTTATGTATAGTTGCATTCATAGGTGGATTAGTAATTTATATTCCTAAAATAATTGAATTATTTGTTAAATAATTAAAATTTACAATAAAGTAAGTTGACTTATATGCTTAAAAGTGATATATTATATTTGTACTTGAAAAAGTATATAAATGTTTCTCGCTTCTGGGTGGTATGCGAGTAATAAATGATCCCAGTCGTAAATGTTTCTCGCTTACGGATGGCTTGCGAGTAATAAGTGATTCCGAAGGAAAATGTTAGAAGGTTATTTATTATAATAATCTTCTTTTAATTTACTTTTTTGTTAACAAACTATTGACTTAAAGAACAAATGTACTGTATACTTGATATGTAAGGAGATGATATAAAATGAAGATAGAAACAGGCTATCTTTATCATATTAAAGATGAATTTTTCGATACTGTTAATGATGAAACATTAATGTCAAATCATGAACGTGGAAAGAAAAGACCAACGTATTTCACGATTAAAGATGGTGATATACTATGGTTTATTCCGCTAAGCTCCAAAGTTGAAAAATATAGAAAAATATATCGATCATGCTCATATTATTAATGTTAAACCTGCAAAAGTTCCAGCACTTTTAAAAAATAAAATATTACATAACTTTAGAAACATGATGAAAATGAAAGAAAGAGGGATTAATTTATTTTTTACTGATATTGATAATATTAAAAAGCAAATGTTGGAAGAATTATTAGTTGCAAAGAAATAATTTTAATCAAAATAAAGAAAACTTAAAATCAAATAATAAGTTTTCTTTTTTCTGTGATATAATTAATATAAGAAAAGGGTGTCTAGTCATGTTATTTATAATAATATCTTTTTTAATGGCTATAATTGCTTTAATATTTAAAATTAGAGATAATAAAAAACATAATTCAAATACTGATCAAGTTGTTGAAAATAATAGATCCGGTATAGAAAATGTATTGCTCGGTATAGTTCTTTTTGTTCCTGTTTTTGTATTGTGTTTTATTTCAATAACTTTTATACTCTCAATTATATTTAGTTTTATTTTAGGATCTCAAAGTGGGGAGTGGGCTTATGCAATGATAATAGCAGCCATCTTATCTCCAATATTAACAATTATATCAGTAGTACAAACTCTTTCAAAAGGAGGTAAATCATGAAAAGTGGATTTGTAAGTATAATAGGTAGACCAAATGTAGGAAAATCTACATTATTAAATAATTTAATAGGTAAAAAAATAGCTATAACATCATCTAAAGCTCAAACTACAAGAAATATAATAGAAGGAATATATAATGAAAAAGATATGCAAATAATATTTGTAGATACTCCAGGTATTCATAAACCTAAATATAAACTAGGTAAATATTTAAACAAACAAGCATATATAATGATAGATGATGTAGATATTATTTTATTTATGATAGATGCTAAAAGTGGATATGGTAAAGGTGATGAATTCATTTTAGAAAAATTAAAAGATATTAATAAACCGATTATTTTACTTTTAAATAAAATAGATGAGTTAAGTAATGAAGAAATATTAAAAACAATAGATGAATGTAAAGATTTATATGATTTTAAAGAAATTATACCAATATCAAGCTTAAAAAATAGAAATACTGATAGATTAATAGAAGTTCTTAAAAAATATTTGCCTGATGAAATAAAATATTTTGACGATGATACAATAACTAATGTTAAAACATCATTCATTATTTCTGAATATGTAAGAGAAAAAGTATTAGAACTTACAAATGAAGAAGTTCCACACTCTGTGACTTGTTTTGTTGAAGATATTGAATATAAAAAAAATATAGTAGATATAAAAGTATGTATAGTAGTAGATAGAGATAACTTAAAGAAAATAATAATAGGTAAAAATGGCTCAATGCTTAAAAATATTGGTAGTAAATCAAGATATGATATAGAAAAATATTTAGGTAAAAAAGTATATCTAGAACTATATGTTAAAAGTATTAAAAATTGGAGAGACAAAGAAAAATATTTACAAGAATTTGGTTTTAAAGATTTTGAATAAAAAAATTAATTTATACCCAATATATTAATGGGTGATAAAAATGAGTAAAGAAATAACATGGGAATTATTTAAAAAGACTGGTAAAATTGAATATTATATGGCATATAAAAAATTCATTGATAGTGAAAAGAAGTGATACTAAGTGGAATTAATAGATGTAGAAGGAATAGTTATAAGTGAAACACCATATTCTGAATCTAGTAAAATAATAAATGTTTTAACTAAAGAATATGGAATAGTTGGAATGATGGCTAAGGGTGCTAAAAAGTTAAAAAGTAATCTTAGAAGTGGAACTAATAAATTATCTTATGGTACTTTCCATATATATTATAAAAGTGACGGATTATCTACTTTAACAGGTGTTGATATAATAAATAATTTTAAAAATATAATAACAGATATTAAAAAAATATCTTTTTCATATTACATAACTGAACTTGCTAGTCAAGTTATGAAACATGAATATAATATAGAAGTTTTTAATATACTTATATCTTCATTACTTAAAATTAATGAAGGATATGATGCAGCTATAATAACTAATATATTAGAACTTAAAATGTTAGATTACTTAGGAGTAAGACCTATAATAGATGAATGCGCTAGTTGCGGAAGTAAAGCAAATATTATTACAATATCTGGTGATAGAGGAGGATACCTTTGTAAAAATTGCAGGCAAAATGAATATATTGTTAGTGATAAAGCAATAAAATTAATTAGGATGTTTTATTATGTAGATATATCTAAAATAAGTAAATTAAATATAAGTGATAATGTTAAAAAAGAGTTGGATATGTTTATTAATGAATATTATGATAGATATACGGGACTTTATTTAAAAAGTAAAAATTTTATAAAAGATTTAGAAAAACTTGAAAATAAAATTTGACAACAATGCTTATTTGTAATAAAATTAACTTGTAAATTTATTTGATGTGCGTTATTAAGAAGGTTGGAAACTTCAAGTACATATTATTAAAAGAGATTCGCTTAGAATAAGTAGAGTGGGACCGCGGAATATTATTTCGTCTCTATGCTTGTTTTAAGTTTTTTTATTGGAGGAATGTTTATGGAAGAATTAACAATGGAAAAAATGGTAAATTTATGTAAGCAATATGGATTTATCTATCAAGGTAGTGAAATTTATGGAGGGTTAGCTAACACATGGGATTACGGTCCATTAGGTAGCAGA
>CANQLF010000072.1 GCA_947624635.1 uncultured Bacilli bacterium
AATAATTTTATATTATCTATATTTTGACTATTAATTAAGTAATAAAAATCAAAAATATCCTTATATCTAGTTGAACGTATACCAAATTTTAATAGTGATTTTAATTTTTCTACAAATATTTGCTCAACTGAATTGATTAAAAGACTTATATTTTGTCCCATCACATCTAAATCGAAATAATATTCATCTTGTTCAATATCAAAAAACTTATGCACCCCAATATCTAACTTTGATTCTATATTGTTATTATATATATCGATTAATCTTATATTAATTCGTTTGCCATCATAATCTTGATGATGTAATTTTGTAATATTACCAATAATCTCAATAGTTATTTCATCATTTATTTTGTTTAATTTATTAATAAATTCTCTAATTGATTTGTCATTTAATGAATATTTTATAAAATCTATATCCATATCACGAGTTGCCCTACGCTTGTCTTTAGAAATATTATGCATTACAACTCCACCTTTAATTGTGATATGTTTTTTAAAATTACTCTTACTTATTTTTAAAAGAATAATATCTTGTGAAACTTTAGAAGTTGCATCTATTCTATTATATCCTTTATCAATATATTTTTGTATTAATTCATTTAGATTCATTAAAACACCTCATCTTGTAACATTTCTAGTATCTTATCCGCATTGACAAAATGTGGTAGATATTCTTCTATTTTTCTCATATTAATTGAATCAGAAATTTCTCTGTAATTTGCTATTATCTCTTTATATAAATCATATCCCATATGATTCTTGTTTCTTATAAGTTCAATCAACATTCTTTCTTTGTCATAAATATTAATAATTACTCCCTCATATTCTATAGTGGTTATACCAATATAATAAAGTTCATCCGTCATTCTTATTTGTTTTATTTCTTTATTATGTATCCTTGTTGCATTTCTATTAGTACAGACTGTTATCTCTCTCGGAATAATATCAGTCAAATTATAGTAATAATATGCAGAATGGCCACTTATTACTGCAAATGGGTATTTTTTAGCAATAACAGATAAGTAATGAACGTTAGGATTATCAGAATATAATCCTTTAGCTATTTTGTAGATTTCTTTATTTGCTAAAGCTTGTTTTAAATTATAATCATTTTTATATTTTTCAAAAACTTCTCTATAATTGTATAACATAACACATCACCTAACATCATTTTAAAGTAATTATACCCATGTGTCAATGGTTTTGGGTACAATTACTTAATATATTAAATGAATTTTGTCATTATAATTGTATTTTATTTATTTCATGATAAAATAGTATTAGAAATTGATACAAATTATGTATTAATCCTAATTAATGGGAAAAAGTTTGAAATAACTTTCCTATTCGCTCCATTGTTGAAATTATCCGAACCATTTTGGTTCGTTTTTTTGTTGCCGAAAAGTTGCCGAAAAGTTGCCGAATAAATTTATAATTAAAGAAAATAAGCATCTAATATTATTAGAGATGATAAATATAAATATAAACTAATATTGTATTTTTTTTTATTTAGCAAGAGAATTAAAATAAAAAGGAAAATACTTAACATTGCGATGTTTAGTACTTACCCTAGTATTAAGTTATACTTTATCAAATTGAAAATTGAACCTACTTTAATTTATAACTATATATTATATTTCTGTTTGATATTTCAAATTTTATTTCACTAGAATTTTTAATGTTATTAGTAACATTTAAAAATATTTCTGTTCCATTAAAATTAGTTGTTAAATTAGTTAATTTCTTTTGTTTATATCTTTTACCATCTTTTATGTATACTATAGAACCAAATTCTTTAAAATAATACGACATATCTTTTATTGAACTATTTATATTTTCACCTAATTTAGAATCTACAGTTAATTTTAAAATTGTAGAATTATATCCACTTGGAGTTACGTGTGCAATAGATGTTTTACAGTCATCATCCTTAATACAAAAATTATATTTATAATCAAAAGAATCTGAAATGTTGTATTCTTTTATAGTAAATTCTGTTCCATTTATATTAGAAGAATCACCTATTTTTTTATTAATTATATTAGTATTATCAGCATTTATAACATTTAGTTTAACACTTTTATATTTATTTATTTGTGAACCATTTTTATCATATGCAATTTCATTTAAGTATCTAAATATTATTTTATTTGAATTAATATTTCTTGGAATTTTAAAAACAAGAAAATAATTATTCGCTTTTCCTATAGTCAATTTTTGATTTATATATCCATTTCCTAAATCTTTAAAATCACTATAAATATTAGTAACAGCTGGGTATGATTCATTATTAATATTTATAGAAAATTTATCAGTATCTAATGTTAATTCTTGTATTTTATTAATTATTGATAAATTTACCAATACATATTTGCTATTCTTTCCTAATTCCTCTCCTAAGTAATCTTTAGTTGTTATGTAAGATTTGGTAACTGTGAAATTGAAATTATTAGTTTTTATTAGTTTGCCTTCCCTATATATTGGTTTTAAAACAAATGTATTTAAAATAAATATAACAATGGTAATACCAATAATTAAAGATATAATTAAAGTAAATATAAAGCTGTGTTCTGAAAAAATATATTTTATATTTCTAAATCTTCTTCTAAATTTTCTGTTTAATTTATATTTATCTATTTCAAAATTAACTTCGACTTCTTCATTATCTAATTCTTGTATTTGTAAATCCGCAATATCTTGTTTAAAGTTAAATTTTTTTATATCAAATCCTATTGATCTAAAAAGAGAAAATAGTATAAAAATAAATTCTACTACGACACTTATCATAGTAATATCTCTTATTATTCTAACGGTTACTGGATTAATGACATCAACTTCCGCACTTTTTAATATTGAATTTGAATAAATAAATATAAATAGTAATACTGTATAGACAATGGGTGTTAATAAATAATATAATCTAGGTTTATTTTTAAATCTCATTAAGAAAAATACTATTAAAGCAAGTGCAATTATAATTGCTATTGATATATAAATAAGTGGACCAATATATCCAGCAATTTCATCTGCATTTATACTTGACCAGCCAGATAAAACATATCCATTAAAAAATTTGTATAAATTAACCATTTTATACATTAAGTAAGCCATGAATACGGTAATAATAATATGTATTACTTTAAAATATTTAATTAATAGTGCATAGGGTTTTCTAAGAACCATATTTTTTCACTCCTTTTATTATTAAAATTTATTTTAAAACATAACTTCTGTTTTATTTTGTTCATTATATAAATTTTCTAATTTAGATTTTCTTTTACTTACTATTATTATTACTAATCCAATTATAAATAATATTATAGATATTATTTGTGCCATTTTAAAATTTCCTAACATTAGGCTATCTGTTCTTAAACTTTCTATAAAAAACCTTCCAATTGAATACCACATTAGATATATTCCTGTAACATTACCAATTTTAGTATATCTCATTCTTCTTACTATAAGTAATATAATGAAACCTAATAGACACCATAATGATTCGTATAAAAAAGTAGGCTGATAGTAAGTTCCATTAATATACATTCCATCAATAATAAATTTAGGTAAATGTAAGTTTTGAAGGAATGCTAGAGTTGTAGCTGGTCCGTGGGCTTCACCATTAAAGAAATTCCCCCACCTACCTATCGCTTGTCCAATAAGTAATGCAGGTGCGATGATATCAAAAATTCTTAAAGTATTTACTTTATATTTTTTTGTATATAAAAATATAAATAATGCTCCAAAAATAATTCCCCCATGTATGGCAAGGCCCCCTTGCCATACTTTATATATTTCATTTAGATGGGTACTATAGTAATTCCAGTTAAAAACCACAAAATAAATTCTTGCACCAATAAGGGCAATTATGGTAGTCCAGAAAATCAAATTTACAATATAATTTTCATCTATTTTAAATTTTTTTGCTTCTTTTGTAATAAGTATTATTCCTATAAGTAATGCTAAAAACATTAAAAAAGAATACCACTTAATAGTAATAAATCCTAAATCTAAAAGTATATCGCTCATAGTTACCTCTTTTCTAAGACAGGTTTAATAATTAAACTGTCTAATAACATATTAGTTATTGAAATTAAAATAGATATTAAAAGTGGAATCCAAAATCCATGTATAATAAAGTTGCTTCCTAATATAAATGATACAAAATAAAGTATTATTAAATTTATAAATGGATAAAATATCCCAAGTGTTAAACCAGTTATTGGTAATGTAAATAATACAATCATAGGTTTAACTGTTTGATTTAACCAATATATTATAACTGCAACAATTAGTCCAAAAATGCCAAAAAATGCATTATTTATATAAAAAGATTTAGGAAATAATACAGACATTAATATGAGTATAAGTGCATACCCCAACATGTGTATTAACCAATCAAAAAATCTAATTGTAGTTTTTTTTAATTTTTTTGTGGTATTTTCCATTTTGCTCACCATTTAAATGATACCATATTTAAAAAGAAAAATAAAGGTCATTAAAAACCTTTATTTCTGCTTAGCTGCACCACTTTTAAGTTCTGATGGAGTCCAACCATTATTACGCCAAACTATAGTATTGTTATATATATTCCTTAAGATAGGTAACAACTTATTTACATCATATGGCATTACCTTTACTCCATATTCTTGCAGCATTCCAAATGTAGCAGTAATAACATCATCACCTAATTTATACATGTTCAACATATTAACTATAGTTTGATCTATAGCTTCATTTCCAATTTTTTTAGCTCTAAGGTAATTTTTAAATTGATTTATATAATTATTGTTTTGATAATAATCATAATCGCCATATTTAAGAAGTTGTTCTAATTCTATAGGCTTCCTACTTATTTTCTTAATTCCTTTTAATACTTCTTTTAACTTTTTTTGTGCGCCAATAGGCGCTAATAAAGGATGTACATAGCAATTCTCATCATCTATGGTTTCTACACTTATATTATCAAACCTACTACAGTACATTAATAAGAAATATTTTTCATCATCAGATTTTTTGTTATAAAATTTTTCGTAAGAATCATTAAAATCATCATATTGAACAACACCATATAATTGTACCATCGATCTAATTAAATAATATATTTTGGTATTTTCATCAATTTTTTCTTTTAGTTCATCTAAATTAATTTCTTTAACAATATTATAAATTTCATCAGGCATTGAAATATAAAATATGTCTTTTTCCTTATATAAATACACCATTCCATATTTATTCAATGGCAAATAATCACAAGTTCTCTCATTTTTTTCTTCTATTGTGCCATTATTTTTAATTAATCTATCTAACAAATCAACTTCACTATCTATTAATTTACTTATAATATCAATTATATTCTTTTTCTTGATTAATATACGATATATAATATCTACTAATTCTTTTTTGGATTTTTTATTTAAGTTAAATTTTTCAAAGAAGAATCCTATTTTTATTAACTCTATCTCTCTTAATGTAAATAATGAGGCTTTTAAATCTTTTTCTATAGGAGTATTTCTAGCTATTTTGTTGTTCATTTGTATTACCATATCCATTTTATTATCTTCTCCTAACTATATTATTACCAATAATAATCTTCATCATCATTCATGTATTCATCAAATGATGCATAAAAGTCATCCATACTATCTTTAATTATCCTACACATTTGTTTATAATCATCAGCACTTACTTTTCCAAGTTCACTCATGCATTGATAAAATTTTTTAATGCTGGATGCTGTTTCTTTTATATAATATTTAGATGACCAAAGACATTTTCTAATAAACCAATCATCTAAGAAAGAATACACATGATCCATACCATCTTCCATTTTAATGATATCATAATAATTTAAATAATTATTTAAATACAAAGATGCATTATTTAAATGTGTTTTTATTGTTCTTTCTGATAAATTCTTATCTTCCATCCAACCTGCAAATTCATTTAAAAACTTTTCATTTCTTTTTGAATTTTTTTCTGCTTTTAATTCATAATCCATAATACTTCACTTCCTAATTTCAAAATTTATTATCTATAACTTTTAAAATGATATTCTTTTTTTAGATCTTCTAATATATGATATACAACTGGACAAACTTTACTGTTTGCAACCACTCCAAGTAAACTGTATAATCTTTCTTCTTTATTCGTATGTGGATATTCTTTACAAGATAATGGTAAACATCCATTTATTTTACAACTATTATCCTTTTCCAAAAATGGGCATGGGCTTGCGATATATTCACCATATTCTTCTTCTAATATATTATTTTTTAAATTATTAATATCTAGATTGTAATGTTTACAAATGTTTTCAAGCTCTTTTTCAGTCATGGATACTCCTATTTCCTTACAACAATTTCTACATTTACTGCAATCGAAATCTTTAAAATATTTATTGTGTAATCTTTTAAATTGTTCATCTAACTTTTTTTCATCAGCATGATTTTTCAAATATCTTCTAAATGTGTAATTTTCATCAATTTTTCTTTCATCGATATCTTTAGTACTTATCATTATTACTCGTCCTTACTTAATTCTCTTTTTAAGAATTCTCCTGTATAGCTACCACTTACACTTGCTACTTCTTCTGGTGTACCAGTTGCGACAACGTTTCCACCCAAATCTCCACCTTCAGGACCTAAGTCTATTATATAGTCCGCTACTTTTATAACATCTAAGTTGTGTTCAATTACTAATACTGTATCGCCATTATCAACTATTCTATTAAGTACTGCAAGTAATCTTTTTATGTCATCTGAATGTAATCCTGTAGTTGGTTCATCAAGTATGAATAACGTTTTTCCTGTTGGTTTCTTTTGTAATTCTTTTGCAAGTTTTACACGTGCTGCTTCTCCACCAGATAGTGTTGGTGCTTGTTGTCCTAATTTAATGTAACTTAGACCAACATCACTTAATACTTGTAATTTATGTTTTATTTTAGGCATATTTTCAAAGAATTCTAAAGCTTCTTCTACTCTCATGTTTAGTATATCATAAATATTTTTACCTTTGAACTTAATTTCCAATGTTTCTTTATTAAAACGTGTTCCTTTACATACTTCACAAGGTACATATACATCTGGTAGGAAGTGCATTTCTATTTTCTTTACACCATCACCTCTACATGCTTCACATCTTCCGCCTTTAACATTGAATGAAAATCTACTTTTATCATATCCTCTCATCTTCGCTTCTTTAGTATTTGTAAATACATCTCTTATATCGTCAAATACACTTGTGTATGTTGCAGGGTTACTTCTTGGTGTTCTACCTATTGGACTTTGTGATATGTCAACTACTTTATCTATATTTTCTAATCCTTTTATCTTTTTATATTTACCTGGTTTTTCTTTAGAACTATATAAGTTATTTGCAATAACTCTATATAAAATTTGATTTATTAATGTAGATTTACCACTACCACTAACTCCGGTTACACATACGAATTCTCCAAGTGGAATTTTAACATTTATCTTTTTCAAGTTGTTTTCTTCTGCACCCATTATTTCTAAGTATTTTTTATTACCCCTTCTTCTTTTTTTAGGTACTTCTATTTTTTCTTTACCACTTAGATATCTTCCTGTAATACTGTTATCATTTTTCATTACTTCTTCTGGTGTACCTGTTGCGACTACATATCCACCTTCTCTACCTGCTTTTGGCCCTATGTCAACTAAATAATCACAAGCAAGCATTGTGTCGATATCATGTTCTACTACTATTAAAGTATTACCTAAATCTCTCATTTCAAGTAGTGCATTTATAAGTTTTTGATTATCTCTTTGATGTAATCCTATACTTGGTTCATCAAGTACATATAATACTCCTGTTAATTTAGATCCTATTTGAGTAGCTAATCTTATACGTTGTGCTTCTCCACCTGATAATGTTCCCGCACTTCTATTAAGAGTCAAATAATCAAGTCCTACATTAGATAAGAATGTTAATCTATTAATTATTTCTTTAATTATTAAATCTGATATTTGTTGTTGTTCTTTATTTAATTTTATATTTTTAAAGAAGTTTAATAAATCTCTTATGCTCATAGTTGTTAATTCATAGATGTTTTTCTTATTTATATATACTGATAATACACTTTCTTTTAGACGTGCGCCATGACATGTTGGACATTCACTTTCAACCATAAATCCTTCTATCCAATCTCTAATCCAACCACTACTTGTTTCCATATATCTGCGTTTTAAATTAGTTAGTATTCCTTCATAATAATCAGTATTGTTTACAGTGTTTCCGCCTTTAGTTGTATAATTAAACTTTATTAAATCTGGACTTCCATAAAGAATTATTTGTTCTTCTTTTTTAGTTAAATCACTAAACTTTTTATCCATATCAATTTTGTAATGTTTACATACACATTCAAGTCTTTTATAATATATTCCTTCTTGATCTGATGAAAGTGTTGTTATTGCTCCTTCATTTATACTTAAGTTTTTATTTGGAATTACTAAATCTTTATCTACTTCTAGTTTTATACCTAAACCTTTACAGTCTTCACAAGCACCATATGGAGCATTGAATGAAAATAGTCTAGGAGCAAGTTCTGGAAGTGAAAAGTTACATTTTGGACAAGCGAATTGTTCACTCATCAACAATTCTTCTTTTCCTACTATGTCTATTACTACTTTACCATGTGCATGATTAACTGCAGTTTCTATTGCCTCATATAATCTACTTCTTATATCTTCTTTTATAATTAATCTATCTACTACTACTTCTATATTATCTTTTTTATTTTTTTCTAAAACTATTTCTTCACTTAAATCAAGTGTTTCACCATTTACTCTTACTCTTGTATATCCTTCTTTTCTAAGATCGTCAAATAAATCTTTATGTGTACCTTTTTCTCCGTGTACAACTGGTGAAAGTATTATTATTTTTGTACCTACTTCTTGTTCCAAAACTTTATTAGTCATTTCTTCTATACTTTGTCTTGTTATAGGTTCTTTATGTATTGGACAATAAGGTATACCAATTCTAGCATATAATAATCTTAAATAATCATATATTTCTGTTACGGTTGCAACTGTACTTCTAGGATTTTTATTGGTAGTTTTTTGGTCTATACTTATAGATGGTGATAATCCTTCTATACTATCAACATCTGGTTTATCAGTGCCACCTAAAAATTGTCTGGCATAAGCAGACAAGCTTTCTACATATCTTCTTTGTCCTTCAGCATATATAGTATCAAAGGCAAGTGAAGATTTACCACTACCACTAACTCCTGTCATAACTACCATTTTATTTTTAGGTATTTCAAGGTCAATATTCTTTAAATTATTTTCTCTCGCACCCTTTATTATAATTTTATCCATACTCACTTCACCGCCGTCTATTATACCACCATTTTTATTTATTTTATATGATATTTTTTACAGATTTTTTATTTTTCTATTATTTATAAATATTACACAATTTACTTTTTCCCATATTTTATAAAATAGTGATTTACAAAAATAAATATAATAGTTTAAATTTAAATTATATTTCCCATTTTGGTGTAAACACCAAAATGGGAAATACTCTATTTAATATACCTATATTTTAAGAAAAATCACAAGAAATTGACTATCAATTTTTAACTATCCATTCACCTTTT
>CANQLF010000073.1 GCA_947624635.1 uncultured Bacilli bacterium
GAAATGTTTTATGTATTCCTTCTTCTTCTATTTTGTCTTCTTCTATTGGCCATAGTTCATTACTATTTATTAATTGTCCATCTTGGAAGTTAATATCTAAATCATATATAGTAGAATTAAAATCAGTTTCTTTTACTATTTTGAAATAAGCATAAGTTATACCGATTAATAACACTAATATCATTACTGTTATCATCATTAAATCTAATTTTTTGTTTTCTTCTTTCATTATTAAACCACCACTTTTATTATTAACAATTCCAAGTAAATTATATAAAAATCCCCCCCCAAGTCAAGATTTTTTTTCAACAGTTTTTTATTATCAATTTTAATCTCCATTTATATTTTATCAAAAATTGTTTTTACAGTCTATATATTTTTTAGTTATCAAATTTTAAAATAACAAAAGAAGTAGATTTACCACTCCTTTTTAAAATATTATTATAATTTATTATAATTTATTATATTAATAAAATTTATATGACGCTTTAAAATAAGCTAAGTTGATTTGATTCATCCATTCCATCAAGTATACCCATTAATCTCATTTTAGCTATTGTAGTTTGAGAAATTTTTGCTCTAAATTGTAAGTCTTCTATACTTAAAAATGGATTTTTATTTCTTTCTTCAACGATTTTACTTGCGACTGTTCCACCTAATCCATCTATAGTTCTAAATGGTGGAATTAATGTTTTTTTATCGTCATCTATTACAAATTTATGTGAATCAGATTTATTTAAATCTATTGGTCCAAATTTAAATCCACGAGCTGACATTTCTAAAGCTAGTTCTAAAGCTTCAAGTATCGCACTATCTTTATTTGTTGCATCATATCCTTTATTGTTGATTTCAAATATTTTATTTTTAATAGCGTCGTGTCCTTCTATCATGGTTTCTATATCAAAATCATCACTTCTGACACTAAAATATGTTGCATAATATTCTATTGGGTAATATATTTTAAACCAAGCAACTCTATAGGCCATCATAACATAAGCTGTTGCGTGAGCCTTTGGAAACATATATTTAATTTTACCACAAGTTCCTATATACCAATCATCTATTCCTTTTTCTTTCATTAATTTTTTGTATTCATCCCATTGTTCTTTTTCTTTACTTGGTTTTCCTTTACGGACAAATTCCATGATTTTAAATGCATCGATAGGTTCTAGTCCGTGATACATTAGGTAAACCATTATATCATCTCTACAACCTATAACATCTTTAAATTCACATACTTTATTTGCGATTAAATCTTTAGCATTTCCAAGCCATACATTAGTCCCGTGTGATAAACCTGATATTTTTACAAGTTCAGCAAATGTTTTTGGTTTGGTATCTTTTAACATTTCTATAACAAATTTAGTTCCAAACTCTGGTACACCAAGTGTACCTGTTTCGCACATTATTTGTTCAGATTTTACACCTAATACATTAGGTGAACAAAATATACTTAACACTTTTTTATCATCAAAAGGTATTTCATCTAGTCCTACACCTGTCATATCACTTAACATTTTTAAAGCAGTGGGATCATCGTGACCTAATATATCAAGTTTTAATACATTATCGTGTATTGCATGGAAGTCAAAGTGAGTTGTATACCATCTATTAGAACTATCATCTGCAGGATATTGGTATGGGCTAAAATCAAATATATCCATATAATCTGGTACAACTATAATACCACCCGGATGTTGTCCAGTTGTTCTTTTAACTCCAGTACACCCTATAGCTAGTCTTTCTATTTCAGCAGGTGGAAGTTCTATTTCGCTATATTCACAGTAACCTTTCGCAAAACCGTAAGCTGTTCTTTCTGCAACTGTACCTATTGTTCCTGCTCTATATACATTATGTTCACCAAACATTACTTTAGTGAAATCATGTGCCTTCCATTGATAATCTCCTGAGAAGTTAAGGTCTATATCTGGTACTTTATCCGCATTAAATCCTAAGAATGTAGCAAATGGCATATCTTGTCCTTCTTTTTTCATTACTGTTCCGCATTCGCAAGTTTTATCAGGTAAGTCATATCCACTAAAATATTTAGAACCTAGGCTTTCACCATTTTCCTCAAATATACTTTTTTTGCAATTTGGACATACATAGTGAGCAGGAAGCGGATTAACTTCCGTTATTCCCATCATTGTAGCGACAAAACTACTACCAACACTACCTCTACTACCTACAATGTAGCCATCATCATTAGATTTTTTAACCAATTTTTGAGCAATCAAATATATTACGTCAAATCCTCCACCGATAATACCTTGAAGTTCTTTTTCTATTCTTTCGCTTATTATATCTGGTAAGTTTTCACCATATATTTCTTTAGCTCTTTTATATACCATTTCTTTAACTTCTTCACTGCTATTTTCCATTTTAGGTGTATATAATTTATCTTTAATTACTTGTACTTCTTCTATCATATCTGCTATTTTGTTTGTATTTGTAACTACTATTTCTTTTCTTGTATCTTCATCTATAAAATAAAATTCATCTAACATTTCTTTAGTAGTCATAAAATGAAATGATGGAATATCTTTTATTACATTTGGTTTATATAAAGGATGGAATCCTCCTATACCTGGTAATTTTTGATATATAATTACTTCTCTAAATTTTTTATCTTCTTTATCTAAATGATGTACATCACCTGTTGCGACTACCATTTTTCCTTTTTCTTTTGCGACTCTTATTATTTTTTTAATGTTTTCTATCAATTCAGATTTTGAAGAAAAGTCTCCTGTTTGAATTAAGTGATCACAAACACTTGGCGGCTGTACTTCAATGTAATCATAAAAAGACATTAAGTTAGATAACTCTTCATCACTTTTACTTTTTGCTTGAATAAATATTTCACCATTTACGCATCCACTACCTATAATTAAACCTTCCCTATGTTTTTCTATTTCACTTCTAAGTATTCTAGGTGTTTTGTATAAGTATTTTGTATTTGCTAAAGATATTATTTTGAAAAGGTTTCTTAATCCTTCTTGGTTTTTAACTAAAATGTTTATGTGGTATAGATTACCAAATTTATGTATATCATCACTTTCAACTATAGTTTTAATATCACTTATTTTTTCTATGTTTCTATCAGATAATTTTTTAAGCATTTTATGAAGAATTAAAGCAGTTGCTTCGGCATCGTAATCAGCTCTATGGTGTGATTCTTCATCGAACGGTATATCGTATCTTTTAACTAAAGCAGACAGGCTATGTCTTGCATAATTACTATCCATTACTCTAGATAATTCTAATGTGTCTATAACTGTATTTGTAAATTCACCGAGTCCATATTTTTGATATGCAGCTTCCAAGAAAGATACATCGAATTTAGCGTTATGCGCAACCATTGGTAAATCTTCGAACCACTCTATGAAACGTCTTACAACATTTTCTTCAGTATCTTTATCTTTTAGCATTTCATCTGTAATTCCTGTTAATTCTGTAATTTTTGGATTTAAATTTCTTCCAGGATTTATAAGTTCATCAAATCTGTCAATAATTTCACCATTACATATTTTAACCGCACCAACTTCTATTATTTGATCAGCACCACCTGCATTAAATCCTGTTGTTTCAAAGTCGAATACTACATAAGTGGTCTCAAGAAGCGGATTATCACTTTCTCTAAAAACCATATCTATGTTATCATCTATTAAGTTTATTTCAACACCATATATTACTTTCATTCCTTTAGCATTGTTATAAGCTTCAGGAAATGCTTGTACTGCATTGTGATCCGTTATCGCAATAGCTTTATGTCCCCATTCTCTAGCTCTATTTATAAGGTTAGTAGGACTTACTAGCCCGTCCATTTGACTCATAAATGTGTGTGCGTGTAACTCCACTCTTTTTTCTTCTGCATCATCTATTCTTACTATATCTTTACTTTCAATTTCTTGTAAGTTCCTTACATTTAAAACTAGGCTTTTGGCATAATTATCATCTTTTGTATAGCCTTCTACTCTATACCAATTTCCTTGTTTTAACTGCTTTTTCATACTTTCAAATTCTTCTTTATTGTTATAAAATATCTTTGCATACATACTACTTGTATAATCAGTTAGTTTAAGTGTTATAATTTTAAAATCACTTTTACTTGATTCAAATAAATCTATTCCAAATAATTTACCTTCAATTATTACATTGTTTAACTCTTTATCCACATTATCCATACGGGATATCACACCATTTATTTTTTCTCCGTATAAAATATCTGTTTTTTGTTCTATTACTTTTTCATCTACTTTTTTTTCTACAACTTCATTTTTTACTTCACTTCTTATATGATAATTTATTTCACAATCATTAATATTACTAAATTTATTTTTAAAAAGATTAATAATTTCATTTGTAATATTATCATCTATTTTATTATCAACATCTATTATCATTTTATATTTATTACTATTTTTATCTATAAATATTTTTTTTAAATTAGCTGTTTTAAATAAATCTATTTTATTTTTATCTAATCCTATTTTAGTTAATATTTCAATAAGTTTATTTTGCATTATACCACGCCCTCACATCTAATAAAATTATACCAAAAAAAGGTATAATAATAAATATTATATATACCCATTTATATTAAAATTTTATTCAAACATTAAAGAAATTATCTATTCCAATTACGCCATCGTAATAATAGTTCATTATTTCTATACATAATTTCATTTTATCTTTATTTATTGTTTTGTTATTACTATATTCATTTATAATATCTTTAAATAACTTATCATAGTAAAAAGTAATTGATCCATATTTTGAATGAATAAGTAAATCTACTAATTCATCTATTTTTGATTTAATATCATTTTCTAAATTAGATAATAAATAGTCATTTATATTTACTTTTTCACCATCAATTTCTATTTCACTACCTAATATAGAAGATAATTTCTTTTGTAGTGGTAATTCTTCTTTCTTAATATCTTCAATTAAATAATTTTTATATTGTAGTGTTTTTTTAACTGTGTATTTAGATATTTCTTGTTTCTTATTATCTATATTTTTATCTATTAAATTACCTATAACGTAATCTTTTTCTATAGTTTTATTAAATTCTACTATTTTATTTTCACTAATATCAATTAATACCCAACATTCTGGTTTAATCTGTTCATCACTACTCCATACATTATCATTTTCTAAAACTAACATTACACCAATATATAATTTATCATTTTCTACTCTTAACATAGGATATAATGGAACATAATTTGTTAATTCTTTTTTTAATTTTTCATCATTTACAATATTTAAATATTTGTCTAAGTATAAATTATTCATAGTATCTCTCCTTCACTTTTTTTCTAGCGTTATACAAATAATATTTTATATTTGCCTCACTAGAATTTAATTTATTACTTACTTCTTTTATTGAAAGGTCATTTAAGTAGTACAATTTAAATGATGATAATTCTTTTTCACTTAAATTTATTTTATTTAAGTCATCAATTATTTCTTTATAAACTATTTTATCAAGCATATCTACTTCAAATCCTATTTCATAAGATTCATCATATGAAATATTATTTTTTTCCTTTATATAACCTTTAGCTTTCTTGCACCAAATGTTATGCGCAATTTTCCATATTAAATTATCAAGCTTTTTAATATTTATATTTTCATTGAAGTATTCAAATATTGAGACAAATATGTTATTTGTTAAATCTTCTGCATCTTCTTTATTGTTAGTTTTCTTTAATGCCCAATTAAATATTTTATCGAAATATTCATCATATATTTTGTCCACTTTTATCACCTTCACTTATATAGTGTATAATTTTTAATTTTGGTTAGTATTTTTTTATTAAAATGCTAATATATTATTTGATAAGACTTTTATATTTTTTTTATATGATTTATAATATGGTTGTATTAAAGGAGATGAAGTTATGTTAAAAGTAACGTTAACTGAAAATTATGCAGGTTTTACTATAAGTGGGGATCATGAAGATTTAGAATCATTATATGGTGCAATTAGTTATTTGGTAGATGGGGATACAAAAGGTAAAGAAGAATATCTGATGCAAAATCATATATATGCCTTCTTATATGATTTAAGGCATGCTCATCAAGGTCAAAGAGAAGTATGTTTTGTAGATAATTATTTAGATGATGATACAAAAGAATGGTTTGGAATAAAGGAAACTGATGTAACACGTAACAATTTATATTATAGCTTTAATTACTTAATACCGCAACTATTATTAGATATGATTATTATTAAGCATTTCATTAAAAAAGTTCCAGATAAAAGCAAAGATGTTTATAATACTAATATAAATTTGGTTAATTATTTTTATTCTTTAGTATTAAATTCATTTGGAAATATGCTTACACCTATTCAAATTAATAAAATTAAAAAAGGAATGTTAAATGCAAATATTTATGATAAATTATTTTTCCCTCAATGGTTTGAGCTTATAGATATAGATTATATGAAAATGGGTAAATCTAAGAGGAAAAATGAAATTATGCATATTGCTGATAAAATATATAATTTTTATGATTATAGTGAATATACTAAGGAAAGAAATAAAATGTTAAAATATTGTAAAGAGAATAATTGTACATTGGATGACATAGGTTATGACTATCCTGAAGAATTGGAGTGGTAAAAATGAAAATAGGAAGAAATGATCCATGCCCATGTGGAAGTGGGAAAAAATATAAGAAATGTTGTTTAGGTAAAGAAAATATAATTATCAATGATAATATTAATAATTTATTAAAGAAAAAAGAAGTTAAAAATCCAGAAATTAATAACAAACTTATAAATATTTATATGAATAAAGATAGACTAAGTACTAAGAAAATAATAGATGACTTTTTAGAAGTTATGAACTATTTATTAGACTATGCTGAAGAGCATAATATTCGTACTTTTGAAGAGTTAGATAAAGAAAATCTTATCGAAGAATTTACTATGAATGTTTTTTGTGACTTTGATTTAGAAATATTAAATTTAGATAAGAATGAATATGACTTAAATATAACTAATAAATATTTAGACAGGGTTATTGAAGTACTTAATTTAGATTATAATGAATATGAAAACACTTTAAGAAATAAAGCAAATAGTTTGTTTAAATTAGGAAAAATAGATGAAGGTGAACAAATAATGTTAAACTTAATAAAGGAAAAGCATAATTCAATTTTTCCTTATGTAGAACTTGTTGATGATTTTATTTATGTTGGTAATAAGGAAAAAGCTAAGTATTATTATGATCTTGGAATGAAGCAAAAAAATTTAAAAGATTTAGATGTTTTAGAATCAAGAGAAGATGAATTAAAATAATATTTCTTCTTTTTACATATATTCGAGGTGATAAAAGTGGAAAAATTAACACCAGCTATGTTAGTGGATAAGGGTATATGCCCTACTTGTTATGATAAGAGTCATAATAATTGTTTATATGGGAATAATGAAGATAAAATGTTATATGAAAATGAATTATTTGAATGTTTCCTAGTCGGTAATCCAAGAGCAATAGGTCATACTGTTATATCTAGTAAGAAACATTACAAAGATATGATGGAAATACCTGATGAATTATGTACTGAAGTATTTTTATTTGCTAAAAAAGCTATGAATATAATTAAAGAAGTGTATAATTCAGAAAGTGTTTATCTATGTACTATGTGTGATGGACCTATGAATCATTTTCACATACAATTAATACCTAGATATAGTTATGAAAAACGTGGTTCTAAAAACTTTGTTAAAGAAAGAAAAGAATATATTCCGGATAATGAAAGAATAGAAAAATTAAGAAAGTTATTGAAAAAGTAATTCTTAAATTATAATCATAAATTTAGAAATATATTTAAGAATTCTATCAGCAACCTCCTCTATTGTTAATTCTAACCAATTATTTCTGATTGAAATAACTTTAGTTTTAAATTAAATACTCACATTAGTAAATATTTATCAACAATGTTTTTAATGTTTTATCTTTTTGTAAATATTATTATAAGAAAAGAACCTAATATGTATTTTAAGTTCTATAATTATCTATATTTTTTATTATTCATCATCATATCCTACAAAATACCAATTTACTTGAGAACCATCACCGGAATAACGTTTTATTCCATTAGAAGCTGTGTAATTTGTAAGTACTGCTCCTGGTTTTATTGTTATTACTGGCGCAATAGAACCAGAAGTAGATTTTATGTCAATTGTATTATCTAAAATCATGTATACTTTAAACATATTATTTGATGATGTAGGAGACATTGTCCATGTAGATGTAGAACTGTAAAAAGAAGCCGGCCAAGTAAAATAGCTACTACCAAAATTACCTGATGGAAAAAATAGATTATCAGGATTATAAACAGACATACCAGCCATAACAAGTTCATCAGCAGTAATAAGTCCAACTTTTGATTTTACTTTGTATTCTTCGTCACATTCTAATTTAGGTTCAGGTTTTGCTTTGTTTAATCTATTCATTACTCCGTTATAATTCTCGCTTCTATCATTACAATAATCTACTTCTTTTATCATTTCTTTTTCTTCTTCACTAAATGTCTTTTCATACCATCCATCTAAAACTTGTTTTATATTACTTTCTTTATAATCAACAGAATCCCATTGAAAGTTGTTTTTTGTTTTAGATGCCATATTTGCAACTAAGGTTACAGATTTATCTTCATTTATTCTTACTATTTTCCATTGGATGGGAGCGCCTTCACTAGCAGAAGTAAAAATATTGTCATTACTTTTAATTTCTCCAAAATATAACAAATTATTTCTAACTGGTCCTCTAAAGTAATAGATTTCTCTATCTTTTACTTTAAATAATCCTTCATCATTTGTAGTTATACTATAATCAGGTTCTCTATCTCTTACTACATTATTAGCTAGTATTGTTTCTACTAAATCTTTCCCTGTCGTATTTTGAACTTTTGTATCAATTGTATCAACTTCAATATTAACATCAAATTCTAGATTTTGTAATTTATTTTGATCTTTATTTGTATCTTTTATATATACAAATAATATATAATTATCTTCTTCATTTGGCGTTATTTCCTTTGACGCAGAATAATCATTTGAATTACCATTAGGATATGCCTTTTGTTTGTATGTTGGGTCATAAAAATCACCATGTGCATATTCTTCGTTTGATTCTCCATCTTCAATATTAAGACCACCATTAGAATGCTTATAATCTAAGTCATATAAAACCCATTTAATGTCTTCTAAGCTACCACCAACTAGTTCTTTATTATCTGCATCAG
>CANQLF010000074.1 GCA_947624635.1 uncultured Bacilli bacterium
TATGTGCGCTAGGATAAGCGCTTAGTGATACAGCTGGAGGTAAGCCAGCCTGGTAATTCTGGTCAGAAGCCAGTACTATCCTATGGAACCGAAGCCGTGAGGTTAGGTTTAAGCGTTAGGAATAGGAGACTTGAGGGGAATGGGTGCGACTCCACCCTTAGATATTGAGCCTCGTTAGCCCGTCATGCGGAAGTCGATACGCTATATAACGTCGCAGACAACAATACACAAACGATAATGACAAGGATGTGTAGGTTCCGTCGGGGTCTTAGAACATTTCAAGCAAGTCAATAGTATCAATAAGTGAACCTAGGAGGTCTCATAAGCTCCAATAACATTGACAAATGGTTTAAAACACCAATGTTTAGGGTAATATAAACTGGCTGAAAGGTCTTAAAGATAGGTAAAACTAGAGGTTTATAAATGGTTTATGAGAAGTCGGACTAACTCATAGTAGTGATGATGTAGGGAGGTAGACTACGGAGCGAAGGGGTTAGGGTGATAACCGTTCCATATATGAAACATACTCACGTAAGAAAAGTGTTATTGCTATGGTAAATGAATATAGTGGAATAAGACAGAAACATAATCGTACAGGTAAACAAAATAGTAATACAAATTGTGGAAAACTATTGACAATTGGGGGGGGACAAGTAGAATTATATTAGATAATAGTGGATATAATTCTACATGGTATGATTATACAGAAGTTGAGTGGGTGTAGAAATACATCTGGGTTATCAACAAGAGCCGTATGCGGGAAAGTCGCATGTACGGTTCTGTGAGGGACGGCAGTCGATGTTCATAAACTTATGAATTATCGATGGAAGCCGTCTACTCGACAATTTTGTTAGAACATAGGAAATAATTTTATTTATATATAAAATATTTCAATGAAAGGAAGGAAAAAGTAAAATGAAAAAAAGATTTTTATCAGTAATGATGATTGCTCTAGCAACATTCGTATTATTACCAACTGTAAAAAGTGTTAGTGCAGAAGCAAGCGATTATGCAACTGTAGATACTAATACAATTAATAATTTAGGAGATGTAGTAAAAGAAACAATTACACAAGAAGGGGATCCAGCAACTCTTAATGTAAAAATAAGTGATATAGAACTTAAGTTTAGTGATGACTCCGAAGAAGGAAGAACAAATGGCTGGTGGGCTGGTGTTAAAGTAGTCGCACCAACAGAAATCGATGAAAGTAAATCAATAATCACTAAAGAAGATGGATCTTCATATGTATTTAGTAAAGTTAAAGATTCAGATTCAGAATCACCAGCATTTGTTTATCTATGGTTATATTTAGATAAAACAATGAAAGATTCTAAGACTTATACATATAATTTTAAATGGGTTAAATCTGGCTCACCAGAAAAAGTAACATATCAAAATATTACATTTACTGTTGATTTAACAGAATCAGATTTAAAAGCACCAGAAGATGAAAAATATATATCTGTAACTGTTAACGGTAATGGTTCAAGAGAATTTTTCTTAGAAAAAGAAAAAGAAAAAACTTTAGGTGATTTATCTGAATTAGATAAAAAAGCATTAGAAAAAATTAAAACTCCAGCAGATGGATACGAATATGTAGGTATCTATGATGAAGAAGGAAATGAATATAAAGATGATACAGAAATAACTAAAGATATCACTTTAAATGTTCAATTTAAAAAAGTAGTAACTGCTACTGGATCTGAATTAGATAAAACTCCAAAAACTGGTAATAATAATTTAATTTTATTTGTTTCAATAATTACATTAATTTCTTTAGCTGGCGTTGTATCTTTAAAAAAAAGAATGCAATAACTGACTAAATAATAAATGAAGTGGCTAAAGCTACTTCATTTTAGTTAAGAATATATGAATAAAAAATATAAAAAAATAGTATTAATCTTATTAATAATTATAGTTTTATTAGGATTAACTTATGTAGGTATTTGCATTTATTATAATTTTAAAGATAAAAATGATAACAAAAATATATTAGAAAATATAGAGGTTAAAGAAACTGAAAAAGAAAAAAAGCCAGAAAAAACACAGAGAATGTTAGAACTTGAAGAATTAAAAAAAGAGAATAATGATATAATAGGGTGGCTTGAAATAGAGGATACGAATATTAACTATCCAGTATTACAAGGAAGTGATAATGATTACTACATTGATCATAATTATAAGAAAGAATGGTCAGCCGCAGGAAGTTTGTTCTTAGATAAAGATTTCGATATAGAAAATGGTAGTGATAATTATTTAATTTATGGACATAGAAATAAAACTGGTATAATGTTTGAAGATTTGATAAAGTATGCAAAAGAGGATTTTTATAAAACCCATACTAGGATAAAATTTACAACTTTAAATGAAGATTCAGAATATGTTATCATATCAATATTTTATTCTAGAGTATATTATAAAAATGAAACTAATGTGTTTAGATATTACAATTTTGTAAATGCACAAAATGAAAGTGATTACAATAATTATGTAAGTAATGCTAAAAAAAATAGTATATATAAAATAGATGAAAGCGCAACTTACGGTGAACAATTGCTTACTTTATCTACTTGTGAATACTCGCAAAATAATGGAAGATTTGTTGTAGTTGCTAAAAAATTAGCTAATAATCAATAAATTTTATTTTTAAAACTACTGTACAATATGCAGTAGTTTTGTTATAATAAATTGTAACTTTTAAAATAATGTTCTTTTTTACTTTGGTTTTTTATTAAAATATTGTATAATGTTAATATAAATATAAGGAGAGCGAGATTGCTTATGAAGAAAATATACACAAGTATCGATATAGGTTCTGACAGTATAAAGATTGTAACTGCTGAAATTTATAGAAATAAAATGAATATATTAGCTTCTACAGCAATTAAATCAGAAGGAATAAAAAAGGGATTAATAGTTGATGCAGCTAAAGCAATAATATCAATAAAAGAAGCTTTAACAAGTATTGAAAATATGCTTGGGATTAAAATTAATAAAGTAATAGCTTCAGTACCTGCAAATAATGCAGAATTTGCTTTAGTAGATGGATATTCAACTATAACTAATGAAGAAAAAAAAGTAACAGGTAATGATATAATTAGATGTTTGCAAGCTTGTGTATATAACAAAATAGAAGATTCAAGAGAACTAATTACAGTTTTACCAATAGAATTTTCACTAGATGAAGAAAGTGGAATAAAAGATCCTAAAGGTTTAATTGGTGATAAGTTAAGTGTTAAAGCAATAATGATAACAACACCTAAAAAGAACGTTTATTCAGTAATTAGTGTTTTAGAGAATATCGGATTAGAAGTAGTTGATGTAACATTAAATTCTATTGGTGATTATTATGAATTTAAGAATAATTTGTTAGATACTAAAGTTTCCGGTATAATAAATATTGGAGGAGATACTACAACTGTATCAGTTTTCAATAAAGGCATTTTAATGAATACAAAAGTAATAAATATTGGTGGGAAAAACATTGATAAAGATATTACTTTTGTATACAAATTAAACTTGATAGACAGCAGAAAAGTAAAAGAAAATTTTGCAGTTGCTCATAAAAGATTTTCTAAAGTAAATGAAATATTTGAAATAGTAAATAATGAAGGTGAGTTATTAAAAATTAATCAATACGAGATATCAGAAATATGTATGGATAGATTAATGGAAATTATAAAAATTGCAAAAAATGAATTAAAAGACTTAACAAACAAGGAAATAAGTTATATAATTATTACAGGTGGTACAAGTGAATTCACAGGCTTTAATACATTACTAAATGAATTCATTAGTAAAACGATAACAGTAGCAGATGTATCCACTATAGGTGTAAGAAAAAATAGATTTTCTTCATGTGTGGGGATGATAAAATATTTTGATGATAGATTAAAATTAAGAGATAGAAGTTATTCAATGTTAGACGAAGAAAAACAAGAAGATTTAGTATCTGCAAAAAAGAAAAACAATTTTTCAGATAGTTCAATAATAGGGAAGATATTTAAACACTTTTTTGATAATTAAGGAGGCACGTTATGTTTGGATTAGAAATTGACCAATTAGCAAAAATTAAAGTAATAGGTGTTGGTGGCGGTGGCTGTAATGCAGTTAATCGAATGATTGAATCTGGAATAAAAGGGGTAGAATTCATAGTAGCAAACACAGATTTACAAGTATTAAATACTTCAAAGGCTCCAATTAAAATTCAACTTGGTGCATCTTTAACAGAAGGACTTGGCGCAGGATCTAACCCAGAAGTTGGTAGAGAAGCTGCGGTTGAATCAAAGAAGGAAATAGAAGAAACTCTTAAAGGTGCGGATATGGTATTCGTAACTTGCGGTATGGGTGGAGGAACTGGTACAGGTGCTGCTCCAATTATTGCAGAAATAGCACAAAATCTAGGAGCGCTTACAGTAGGTATAGTAACAAAACCATTTAGTTTTGAAGGAAGAAAAAGAATGGAACATGCTCTTGCAGGATTAGATGAACTTAAAAAGCATGTTGATACTTTAATTGTTATACCAAATGATAGGTTAAGAGAAATAATCGATAAATCAACTCCAATGCTTGATGCATTTAGAGAAGTTGATAATGTATTGAGACGTGGAGTTCAATCAATATCTGATTTAATTGCTGTATCAGGTTTAGTTAACCTAGATTTTGCTGACGTTAAAACTGTTATGAAAGATAGAGGTAATGCAATAATCGGTATCGGTATTGGTGTTGGTGAAAATAGAGCAATTGAAGCTGCTAAACAAGCTGTTGCAAGCCCACTATTAGAAACATCAATAACAGGAGCAACTGATGCAATAATTAATATTACTGGTGGTGGAAATTTAACATTATTTGAAGCTGAAGATGCTGCTCAAGTAGTAAGAGAAGCTGCAAATACTGAAATTAATACAATATTTGGTGCAGTTATAAATGAAAACTTAACTGACGAAGTAATTGTTACAGTAATAGCGACAGGTTTTGAAGAACCAGCCGAGCCATTATATCAATCTTATACAAATCAAAGACAAGAAGAAATTAAAACTCGTTCAGCTATGAATAAATTAGATGATGATGACGATGATGATATAGATGATTCCGATTTAGATATTCCACCATTCTTAAGAAGTAAAAGAGGATTTTAGAATATAATTGCTATTGATTTCAATAGCAATTTTAAATATATTAATCAGGGATTAAAATTGATGCAAAAAATTAAAAAATAACAAATCTGTTGACAGAGTATTGACTTCGGGGGGGGTCGTGTTAATATTTTATTAGATATTGTTAATAATAAATATAGAGGTGTAAATTTATGAATGATAAGATAGAAAATGTTAAAAGTAATAAAAAGAAAATAACATCAATAATAGTACTAATAATTATAATATTATTAACTTTATTATTAATTGGATTAGCTTATGCATATTTTAGTGATACAAAAGAAGTAACACAAAATATAACATCAAGACTCTTAAATATAGAGTTTGAAGATGGAGAAATAATAAGAGCTAGTGATTTAAAACCATTAGTAGAAAAAGAAATAGAAGATAATGCAACAACAATAACATTTAGTGTAGTAAGTAAAGATGTAGATGTAGTATATTACGATATAAGTATAAGTGATATTGAAGCACAGTTAGGACTAAAAAATACATGTTTTAAATGGAGATTATATGAAACAACAAATAATGAAAATACATTATTAAATGAAGGAGACTTTAATGGAGTAGATAAAGAAAAGGTAATGGTAAAAGATCAATTAATAGACCCAAAAACACAAGAAAAGAAAAGTTATAAATTACAAATATGGCTTTCAGAAACAGAAGAAGATCAAAGTGAATTAATGGGATTAACATTTAAGGGCAAAGTAAGTATAGAAGCAAGGGATAGACTATTAAAAAAATATAATGGAGAAATAGTAGTAATAAATGACAGTAGAAATGGAGAAGTACCAGAATTAAAGATATATGGTAAAACAGATGAAGAAGGAAAAAGTGTAGGAGAAGGTGGAACAATCAATTTACAAGTTACACAAAATTTAATTAACAATGGACTTGGTGAGTTGTGTGAAGAAAAAAATTATTCGACATGTACAGATGAAACATACAAATCATTAAGTGGGTTTTATAATGATAATGCAAATTTTGTTGCAATTTATTCAGGAATGGATAACACAATCTATATAGATGGAAGAAAAAATTATACAGAAAGCATGTATGTTACAGGAACTGCTGATGGTGCAAATGCAGGATATATAGGACTTGCTGAATATGACATTGACGGAAAAGCAATTAATTGTATTAATCAGGCAATGCCTGAGAGTTATAGAAAATATACGACACTATCTAAAGATTTAAATGATGGAGATACTGAGATTTATGTAGAAGATGCAAGTAAAATAGCTAGTTATGTAAATTTATCATTTTGGGATTATAAAGATAGTACAGGACATTTATATCCAATATTTACATATACACAAAACTTTTATTATATGAGATATGTTAATAGTCCAGATGATATAGATTTAGAAAACAATTTAATAAAACTTAAAACTCCATGGAGTGATGGAACATTTAAAAAAGGTTCAAAAATTGGTAGTGCTGAAGGTACTGGTTGTCTTAATTATGGATTAGGTAATCAAAATGCTGTTCCAGTTAATGAATGGACGTTACTAAAAAATGAAATAAGTGGTTTTCACTATGACTTAGATGGTGATTGGAATGGAGCAAACAATTATAAAAAATTTTTTAATGCAGCTAAATCTGTTAAATTACATATTGCTGCATCTAAATCTGTTAAATTTTCAAGGGTAATATTTGGAGAAACAAACAAATATGAACAAAAATTTACTATAAATATTAAAAAGCCATTAAGAAGTAATGGAAAAGTAGCAGATTATATAGATTATAATAAGAAACAAATAGTAAGAAAAATAGATGATGATGGTAATGTTTTAGAAGAAGTACAGTATGAAGATATAGAACTACCAAAAATACCAACATATGATGGAAATACAATAATAGAAACTACTGATGATGTTATTCTTAAACCTAATTTAGAAGTTAGATATTAATAAAAGTATGAAAGTTATAATTAATTTTCATACTTTTTAAAATTTTAATTATTATTCTCAGTAGTTATACTTCTTACTTGTTTTCCAATAATACCACCCGTCATGGATGCTACAATTAATATTAAGTAATATATAATACTCCTAAATTCAAATGATGAATTAAATCCAAGTAAAGTTATGAGAAGAAAAAATATACATACAATCAGTCCAATTTTAATACCTTCTAAAAAACCTCTTTTTTTACTTCTTTTAGATAAATAAAAACCTCCAAATATAAAAATTCCTAATATTAATATCATTTTTAATACATTCATTACTTTGTCACTAATAATATTAAAATAATTAAAGAAAGCTAGTATAAACATCCCAATTAGTATAGATCCAATTACATACAAAAGATCTTTTAAATAAACTTTAAGCATATAAATCACCTAATAAAACGTATGAAATTGAATAAAAAAATATAACTTAAACCATAAATATAATAGGTGATAATATGGATTATATAATTATTATATTCAAAACTATATTCTTTTATTTTATATTATTAGTTGTTTATAGACTTATGGGTAAAAGGGAAGTAGGACAACTTGGAATGATAGATCTCATTATATCAATTTTAATTTCACAACTCGCTGCAATAGGAATAGAGAAGTTTGATGGTTCTATTTTTATTTCACTAGTACCAATATTTATGCTTTTATTTCTTCAAAAGGCACTTGCTATACTTTCTTTAAAAGTACCTAAAACGAGAGAATTTTTGGACGGTAAACCTTCAGTAATAATTAAAAATGGTAAAATAAATTTTAAAGAAATGTCTAAACAAAAATATAATTTAGATGATTTACTTATGCAATTAAGAGAAGATTCTATAAGTAACTTAGAAGAAATAGAGTATGCTATACTAGAAACCAGTGGAAATTTATCTATATTTAGAAAAAAAGATGAAAGAACAAATTATCCTTTCGCAATAATATTAGATGGAGTAGTACAAGATAATGTTTTAAAAGAAATAAACAAAGATAAAACTTGGATTGATAATTTATTAATAGAAAAGAATGTAGAATTAAAAGATGTATTCTATGCGTTTTATAAGGGTAATAAAACTTTTATAATTAAAAAAAGTGATATAACGTAATTGTAATTTTAATTTAAAATAAGTATAATATGATTGTAGGAGATGTATCATGAAAAAAATAAAATATTTGTTAATTATAATATTATCATTTACTCTTTTTATTCCGATAACAAATGCGGAAGTTTTAAAAAAAGCAGATGAAAATTTATCATTAAATGAAGATATATCAGGTAGTATTGTTTTAGCAGGAAATAATATTTCTACTGATAAAAGTGTAGATGGAATAATCTTTTCAGCATCAAATGTCTTTAAATTTAATGGTAATGCTGAATATATTATATCTGCAGGAAACATTATAGAATTAAATGGTACAGTTGAAAAGGATGTTATAATTGCTGGTAATGATATCACACTTAGTAATAAATCTATAATTAATAGAGATACTATTATAACTGGTAATATCGTTAATATAAATGGCAAAATCAATGGAGATATTGAAATATATGCATCAAGTGTTAATATTGATGATAGTAATATTTCTGGTAATTTGACTATTATAGCAGATAAAATTAATATTACTGGAAAAACAATTATAGATAATAAACTAAAATATAATGAAGATGCTAAAATAGAAATAGAAAATAAAGATAATATAAATAAAATTGAAAAAACCGAAAAAATAAATGTCAATGTGATAAATTTCTTAGATATATTAATTAATAAATTAATATCCTTTGTAAGAAGTTTAGTAGTATTGTTAGTAATGATATTAGTATTACCTAAACTATTTAAGAAAATTAAAAATAAAAAAGAAAATATTAAAGACTTATGCATAACTGCTGGAAAAGGATTACTTACATTAATAATTATTCCTATATTAGTTTTAATTTTATTGATTTCAAGTTTTGGAACACCACTTGGCATAATATGTGGATTAATTTATGGAATATTAATTTATATATCATTTATAATTACTGGTTATTTAATTGGAAATATAATAATTAGTAAATTTACTAAAAAGAATGTAAATGAATTTATAGTAGGTATATGTGGAATATTTATAATATACATATTAAAATTAATACCATATATTAATATATTAACTAATTTTCTAAGTTTAATATTGGGTCTTGGAATAATAACAAATTTATTTATTAAAAGTTTAAAGCGTAAAAAAGTGAATTAATTTTCACTTTTTTAAAAAAAAAGAAGAAAAAGTTAATAGTTTTAGCGTTTATATAAGTAAGGAGGTATGTTATGACAGACACTATTAAGTT
>CANQLF010000075.1 GCA_947624635.1 uncultured Bacilli bacterium
AATTGCCTTCTACTTTATCTAAGTGAGTTATACCAAAACTTTCTTTTTTAAATTCATCACTATTTATAATTTGGAATATTCTAGATGCAGATAAATTAAAATCCTTAACCTTATCTAAAAGCATACCAACATAATCAATTATAGATGTTACTCTACCAAAATAGTTATATATAATAAGAGCTTCCGCTACTTCTAAATGATTGCTTAATATTAAAATAACAGCTATAACAATTAGAAGAAAATCTGATAAATCTGTTGTAAAACCCCTTAAAAGGTTAAAAGATCTTTGTGTATCTTGCATATCATATCTGGTTTTATTTAATTCTTTTACCTTATTATGTAATTCACCTATAAACCCATCTTCTGCATTAAGCATTTTTATATCTCTTGCGCCTCTTACAATTTCTCCTACAAAACCAGATACTTTTTCATTTTGTTTTCTAGATATTTTATCTTTAATATTATATCTTTTAACTTTTGTGTTTTCTATAATAAATAATATTATAACTACTGTTAATACATATAGAAATAAAATCTTATTTATTATAAATATAGCACCAAATATACCTATATCAGTTATTATATGTGATATATAAATATTTAAAACATTAAATATATCAGCTAATCTACTTGTATCGTTTGTAAGTCTTTGAATAAATACTCCAGATGAATTAGTATCCAATATTTTATTTTCCAATTTTAGTATTTGTTTGCCTAAATCAGTTTGTATTTTTATAAGACTTTCTCTATATATTACTTGTGAATAATGAGCAGATAAATAATGTATTACATTTCTTAAATTTTCAACTAAGAAAACTATTAATGAAATAAATATCAATTGATAAAACATATTACTAGTAAGTTTAATTATTATTTGTGCACTTAATATTGGGATAATTATACTTATTATAATGTGTAATATATTCATAATTATATATTTTATTAGCTCAGCTTTTTGATCTTTTGTATAATTCCAAGCAAATTTTATATTACTAATTAATTCTCTCATACTTATCACACTTTCAAATAAATTTTATATTTAAAACCATTATTTGTCAACTAGAAAAAAACTAAATAAATTTAATTATTTAGTTTCAAATAACATACCTTTATAATATTTCCAAGCAATAACCTTAAATGCTAGTTTATCTATTTGATTTGTACTTATTGTTCCTTTACTTACCGCATCACGTACTTTAGCTATATCTTTTTCATAATCTGTTGTAATTATTAAGTCATTACCTGCAAGTATTGCTTTTGTTACAGCATCATCTATAGTACTAACTGCACCCATATCTAAATCATCAGTAATAATTATTCCAGTAAATCCAAGTTCACTTCTTAAAATGTTGTGAATACTTGTAGAAAGTGATGCTGGATTATCTTTATCTATACTTGTTACTGTATTATGACTTACTAGAATACTTTCAGCTCCAACATCAATTCCTGATTTAAATGGTGGAAGATCATTTTTTCTAATATCTTCAATGCTTCTACTATCAGTTGATGCACCACTATGTGTATCTGTATTATTTCCATAACCTGGGAAATGTTTTAAAGTATATGATACACCAGTATTTTTACTTGCCTCTATTACCGTTTTAGCAAAATCACTTGTAGTTTTTGTATCTTGCTGTAAGGCTCTATCATACATATAATCATCTCTTGAAGTTGTAACATCTACTACAGGTGCTAGGTTAAGATTTAATCCTAAATTACTTAATATTTTACTTTTTTCTATAGTATCATTTTTAATTGCATCTAATCCACCACTATTATATAATTCACTGGATGATGGGAATTTTTTAGGCGCTAAATTAGGATTACTACTTACTCTAACTACATTGCCACCTTCTTCATCAACTGCAGTTAAAAGTGGAATGTTAGAATTATTTTGTAATTTTTTTATCATATCTTTAACTTCTTGTTCAGTCTTATTTTTAAAATCTCTTTCAAAGAAAACAAAACCTCCAAATTTATATTTTTTTAAATCTTCAATTTGATTAAATTCTGGATATCTAACTAAAAATAATTGACCTATTTTGTCATCTAGAGACATCTTCTTTAATTTGTCATAAGCTAAAATATAATAGTTACTAAACACCCCATTATCTAACCATTCACTTGGGATACCATTTTCATCAGTTTCAGATTTCATAGTAGTATAACTTACTATTTTACCATCTTGAATATCTTTGTTTTTATCTAATAGGCCAGTGTACTCTATCGCAATATTTGTACCTAGTGGTACATCTATATCATCAATATTAAATGTATATATTACATTATCTTTATCCTGAAGAGTAACAAGACCATCACTTATAGATAAAACCGTAGCTTCCATATTATTAGTATTTTCTTTAACATTATTTTTCAAAGAATTAATGGAAACTAAACTTATTAGTAAAAGTAAGAATATACCTATCGCACTAATAATTGTTTTTTTATTTGTTTTATTCATCTTTATCACCTATTCAATGTAATTATATTTATAAACTTAATTTTTATTACATCTCAAAGATATTATATCATTACATTTTTAATAAAACTATTATAATCTATTTATAATTTTTAATTTACGTAAAACAAACAAAAGTAAAAATATGATTATTTCTACTTCTTATTCATTTCTTTTATTGCAGTAGTTGCAGCAATACTTCCATCTGATACTGCAGTGGTTAGTTGTCTTAAACTTTTTACCCTTGCATCTCCTGCAACATATATTCCATCAGTTTTTGTGTGCACATCATCTTTTGATATTATATATCCATATTCATTTAAATCAACTACATTTGAAAATATTTCATTTTTTGGATCTTGTCCTATTGCAATGAATAATGCATCTATTTTTATATCTTTAGTTTTTCCATTATTATCTTTAACTGTTATACTTTCTATTTTTCTCTTTCCATTTAATTTTTCAATTGTAGAGTTTAGAATAAATTCTACATTCTTCTTTTCTTTTAATTCATCGCTATATTTTACTTCTCCTCTAAATTCATCTCTTCTATGAATTAAATATACTTTTTGTGCTATATCAGATAAGTAGATTGCATCTTCTAAAGCGGTGTTTCCTCCACCATTTACCGCAACTGTTTTTCCTTTATATAATCTTCCATCACAAGTTGCACAGTAAGATACACCTTTACCTACAAAATCACTTTCTTTTTCTATATTTAATTTTCTATTTTCTACACCTGTTGCGATAATTATAGATTTTGCTTGATATTCACCCTTTTTTGTTGTAACTATCTTATCTTCACTAACATGTATTACTGTTTCATATTTTACTATTCCACCTAACTTTTTAACTTGATTATAAAGGTTTGTTGCAAAATCAAAACCAGAAATAGATTCTATTCCAGGATAATTCTCTACTTTGTGGGCATTTATGATTTGTCCGCCATAACTTTTTGCTTCAAATATTAATACTTTTTTATTTGCTCTTAAAGCATAAAGTGCACTTGTAAATCCTGCTGGTCCTGCACCTATTATAATTATATCGTAAATATCATTATTCATTTTTTTTAGTCCTTTCTATTTTTATGATTAATCTTCATAAAACTTTTCCCATTTTTTATTATTTATAAAAAGATTAGGATGTAAATTCATTTTTTTAGAGAAAGATTTTACTGCATTAAATATTTTTTTAGTGAAATAGTAATCATTTAATTCATCTAAATCTAATTTATCATCACATTCAAAATAAATGTTGAGATTATCGTTTTTAATATCTATTTTAATATCATTTACAAATTGATATTGTCTATTTCCAATTGCATTTTTACCTTCACAAGTTATTCTAGTTTTCCTAACATCTAATTTATCAGCTAATATAAGTACTATTTGTATAATATTATCTGTTTCAAAACCATTACTATGATTTTTAATTGCTTCTAAAATTAAATCTTGATTTTTTAAAATAATATTATTTTTTTTAAAATATTTTTTTGCGTATTTATAACTTCTATATTGATGTCCATCTTTTCCTTTTATACATCCAGTATCATGCAAAATTGCCGCTATTTTAGTTTCGTAAATAAATTCTTCATCATAATTTAAATTTTTGATAAGTTCTTCACAATAATTAGATACATTAGTTACATGTATTAAATCATGATGAGCATAACTACCATGTTTTAATGCATATTCATGTATACCATTATATAGTGAAATAATTTTATTATCCGAAACTATTTCATTAAAATATTCTTTTGCAGTTTTACTAGGACAATCTACCATATTTATCACATATCATTTCTAATAACTAATTAACTTTTTTATAAATATATACTATTTTTTAATCATTATATACTTCTTCTATAAGAGGAAATACACTCCATGCTTTTGGCCAACCTGCATAAAATGCAAGTTGTGTTACTACTTCTACGACTTCTTCTTTTGTTAATCCATGTTTTCTACCTAATATTAAATGTGCTTTTACTTGCGGATATAATCCCATTGCCATTAGAGCTGATATTGTAATTAAACTTCTATCTCTTAGGGATAACCTATCTTCTCTACTCCATACTTCTCCAAATAAAACATCATCGTTAAGTTCTGCAAATTTAGGAGCTAAATTTCCTAAATTATCTCTTCCTGCAGTTTGTTTTTCCATATGTATCCTTCTTTCTATATGTTTATTATATCACTATTAAAGAAAAAATATATATTAAAAAACCGTTATTTCTAACGGTCCTTAATTAATTATGTAATTTCTTTTTACTTAAATATATTCCTATACCAGCTACTATCAATAAAGATGCTCCACCAAGTATGAAATAATTAATTATTCCATCATATGTTTTAGGATTATTTACAGATGCTTCATCTGCATATGCAACAGCATAAGTAGAAAATTTGTCTGTTTCAAATGAAATATTTTTTCCATCTTTAGATACTGTAGTATTTAAAGTTTCTATTTTATTATCATGTTTTCTCAAAACATAATATTTTCTAACATATCCTTTTTTAACAGTAGGAAGATTTTCAGGTATTGCAACTGATAATTTAATTGGTTCTGTTAATTCTGTTATATAACCTGTTTTTTCACTTGATTTAACTAAAATTGAAATATCAAAGAAATCAGATACATTCATATTTTTGTTTACGCTAGCAAATTCATTTTTTACTTCATCAGAAACTTCTGTTTTTTTAGCGTCTAATGATATAGTAACATCACTACTGTCAGCCATTTCTACTAATTCTGGGAAATTTTTTAAAGATTCCTTTAATATATTTCCAAGATTTTGAGAATTTTCTACAGAAGCAGTTCCATTACTATTAATTTCTGGTTTAATAGTTGTTTCTGGAACTTTTGAATAAACTTCAATTCCGCTATCCATGTTGATACCATAGAACCACATATAACCAGCAGACATCTTTGATAGATCTTCAGGAACTTTAACATCCATATCTATTTCGTCAGTTTTATAAACTTCCTTTCCATCTTTAATTAAAGATACAACAAGATTAACTTTAGAATTATTTTTATACCAACGCCATCTATATGTATAAAGACCATCTTCAGTTACTTCATATTTATTGTCAGATTTATGCCAATCTAGATATACATAAACTTTTCCATTTTCATTTACTGTTGAAACTCTGGCTTCAGTTTTATATGTATCATTTTCTTCTAATTCATTAGATATAAAGAATCCTTGTTGAGCTCCAGTACTACCTACTTTAGAGTCATTTTGTTTTAAAATATCTGCACGCTTTACATTTACAGTGATTTCATTAATAATATCACCATCTGATAACCTATCAGCAGAGTTAAAAGTATATGGACCAGTAAATGCATTGTTATCAGTATCTTTATCTTTAGCTCCTTCTAACTTAGTAACAAGATCACTAACTCTAGTTGCAAAGCCATACATATTGCCTTCTCCGACTTTCCATTCTAGATTGCTAGTAGTAGCACTAGCACTTACACTAGTAAACATCATAAACATCATTGCAAATCCTAAAATACCACAAAATAATTTTTTCATTTTTTCTCTCCTCTCCTATTATTGAAATATTGAAAAAACCATTATTTTCACTATTTCAATAATATTCTATAAAAATCCCCCCCCCGTGTCAAGATTTTTTCCACAATTTTTAGAAAAAAATGTAAAATGAAATTTTTTCATTTAATTATATGCATAATAGTTATTAAAATAGTATTTATATTAAATAGTACAGGAATTATTAATGATATAGTAAATAATACATATTTAATTTTTTTATTAATTCTGAAATCACTATAAAATATTTTTTTTAAATAATCTACTATTTTAAATTTAGTAATTAAAAGTGCAAAAATAATTGCTCCTGAAAAATTTAGAATAATATCATCGATATCTAGTGATCCAGTACTTGTTAAAACTTGTAATAGTTCTATTAATATTGTTGTAATAAATATTATAGTCATTTGTCTAAATATATTTTTATATTTATCATTTTTAAACATTAATAGTATTGATAAGGGTATTAACATAACTATATTAGCATTAAAATAATATTTTGTAATATGAACAAAAGGTTCATAATATTTAATGGAAAACGCTACATTACTTATAAATCTATCAATATTTAAATTTATATCTAATCTATATATAAATATTGTTAAACTAATTAATAATACTAAGTATAATATCATGTAATAATTGATATTTTTATTATATATTTCTTTTTTATTTTTTATTAATCCATATGAAAATATTAATAGTGTTAATGATAAGATTAGTGTAATTGCATTAAATCTATTTAATTTAAATGTTAACCATCCTAGATCTATTGATAATATAAAAATATAAGATATACTTGTTAATAACAATATTATATTTTTAGTATCTGTTATTTTATCTTTGAATAAATCTTTTTTATAATATTTATATAATATGTATAAAACTAATGACAAAATTAAAACTATTAAATAAATTATATATTTCATAAATATTCAACTATCTCATCAAGTTCTTTTCTTACATTATGCATAGGGTTTTCAGTATAATCTATAGCTCTATATCCAAGATTAATAATACATATAGGAATTATTCCATCACTTAAATTAAATAATTCTTTAGTTTTATTTTTATCGAAGTTTTCTATCCATATATTATCTACTTCTAAATTTGTTGCTTCTAACATCATATGAGTTGCGCATATTACTGCATCCATTTCGTAAGTTGAATAATCATCTTTTTTATATGCAATATCTTTATTTGAACAAACTAATAAACATATTTTGGCATTATATCTGCAAGGAGTTACCATATCTATTTTTTCTAAATAATCATTAGATCTTATAACATATATTTTTTGTGGTTGAATATTTTTTGCAGTAGGTGCAAAGTTACCTGCAATTAAAATTTTGTTTAGTAAATCATCACTGACTAATTTATCACTAAATTTTCTTATTGAACATCTTTCTTTTATTACTTTTTCAAATTCCATAAATATCCTCTTTTCTATTATTACGTCTAAATATATTATAGCAAAAAGTCCTTAATTTGATAAAGACTTTTCATCCTAAATATACTAATATAAGTGAAACTATTGGATTTACAAAATAAGAATCTGATGATGTATATATTATATTTGGAGTTGTTAAATATACTGATTTTTTAGAGAAATTAAATAGTTCTACTTTTTCTTTAGATGTATCTTTAATTACTATTACACCTTGAGCTTTTAATTGTACTACTTTTTCATCATATATATATTCACTCGCACCAGCATATAAAATATTTTCTCCAACTTTTCTAAAACCTATTGATATAAAGTCTTCGTTTGGATTAAATGAACCTGATTTTTTTACATATCCTGTTATTATAATATCTACTTTATAAACTCCCTCTTTAGAAAAACTTATTGTGTTATCATCTTTATTTAATTCATATATTCCTGATGTATCTACTGCTTCTCTTTCTATTGGGAATCTACTGTTAGGTTTTACTTCGTATTCATTTTGTGGTAAATCACTATTAAACGCTACAAAGTATCCTGTTTGTATTACTTCTGGTCCTGGTGGTCCGGTCGGTCCAATATCTCCTTTTTCTCCTGGAAGTCCGTCTTCACCCTTTTCACCTTTATCACCTTTAGGTCCTTTTATCGGTCCGACATAATTCCAATTTTGTGTTATATCATCCCAGACATATAAATCTCCATCTACTAAATAAGCATCATTTTTATCACCAGTAGGATGTTTTTTAATTAAATCTTCATAAGTATTAAATGAACCTTTTATTGTTACACTTCCACCAGCAGGTCCTGGGTCTCCCCTGTCACCTTTTGGACCAGGACTTCCTGTAGCGCCATCAACTCCATCAAATCCTCTTGGTATTGTAAAATCTAATATGTGTTCCGTACCTACTTTATGATCTGTTATAACTACATCTGTCCCAGGTTCTCCAGTATTTACATTTCTAACTACCAAAGTATCAGAAATACCGGGAAGACCCATTCTTCCATCTAATCCACGTTCACCTTTTTCTCCTCTTTCACCTTTTGGTCCTGGTTTTCCTCTAGGTATTAAAAATTCTAATTTTACATCATCATCTGTTCCAGTATTTACTACTTCAGCATCAGAATCTGAATCCATCGTCTTAGTTGATACAACTTCTATTTTCGCACTGGCTGGTCCAGTTGGTCCAATAGGTCCTTGTGGTCCCGCTGGTCCAGTTGGTCCAATAAAACTATAATGACACATTGCACATGGATTTATTTTATTCATATTATTACCACAAGATTTGAGCATATTATTCTCCTTCCTATGATATTATATTAAAATCTATTTTATTTAATAATTATTTAAAACCATTATATATAATATATTTTATATTTTTATGGCAATCACTTAAAAATTTTTACAATTTTTATAAGAAAAAATCTAGTATGTATTTTTAATTTACACACTAAATTTTTATATCTTATCCAATAACCCATGGATTGTTTATTGTTCCAGGTATTTCTTCTGAATTTGTATTATATGAAAATGGTGCATCTGCACTTATTGTTATAACCGGACGAGCTGCCGCATCACCCGTGCTAGCGACGTGGTCGACGTAAAAGTACAGGTAGCCAGAGCGAGAAGACCAGTGGAATGCGAAAGCGGAAGAGTCCAGCGAAATTGTCCAAAACCAAGTATTATTGTTTAAATATGTTGTATTATTTGTTACTTCTTTATTATATAAAGCTCCAGCATATACCATTTCATCTGCACTTATTAATCCTGCTTTTGCTCTTACTTTATCTTCATCTCTTGCACATTT
>CANQLF010000076.1 GCA_947624635.1 uncultured Bacilli bacterium
AAAGATAAATTTTTCATCTTTTTTCTTAAAATTTATCTTTTCTACTATTATCGGCTGTAAATACTAACAAATTTTACATCAGTTTCAATCTCTACTCTATGTTTAATTTACCACACTATCACTATTTTTACAACAATTAAATAACAATCGCTTAAAAAATATTTTTTTAAGCGATTGTCATACGAATAATTTACCATCTAGAACAATTTAACTTATATTTATTACAAAGTTCTTGTGTTAATAAAGTTGGTTCAAATCCATCTCCACATCCAGAATTAACTGATTTTGCACCACTCACTGCTTTATGTATTATATCTTCCCACTTTGATATTTGACTGTTCCATGCTGAACCGAAACTTCCATATTTTTTATAATCATATAATATTAACTCTGAATATAAATACTTAATTTTATGATTATAAATTTCATATGAAAAATCAATTACACCTATAGGCAAACTATTTTTAGCACTTTCTAATAAATTTCGGGCACTATTTTCTTTTGCAATATCAAAATTTAATTTTGAAAAATTAGTTTCATCGCTTATGTTGAAATATCCACTTTCTGTATACGAATTTGGATAAACTTCCAAAATATTATCTGCAAAAATATAGTATCCACAAATTGTTCCAATATAATCTAAATCTTGTACAAGTATATTATCATTTAAATTAATTTTATCCATAGTTGATTTTATGTTACTTTTATTTTCATTAGTGTTACTATTATTACTATTATTATTTGATGTATTATTATTTGTATTTGGCTTTGTATTTTGATTATTATTGTTATTATCCTCTTTTTTATTTTGTTCCCATTTAGCAATAAGTGTTATATCACCAGTTACTAAAGAATTAAAATCATATTTTTTCCCATCTAATTGCCATTCAACAAATGTATATCCTTCTTTAGTTGGATTATCTGGTATAGATACTTTCTCATTCTTTTTAACATTAACACTATCTATTTTACTACCACCATCAGTATCAAATGTAACTTTAAATTCTTTTTGAGTATCATCATCTACAATTTTATCTTCATCTATATACTCTTTAAAATTAACATAAACGGTATAAACTGTTTCGTATTTAGAATTTTCTTCTATATATTTTTTAATTAATTCTTCACTTATATTTTTATTATCTGAAGTTACTTCTAAACTTTCAAATCCTATATTATTATCACGAGCTTCATCACAAAGCATAGCTAAAACTTGAGCTAAATCTTTTTCTTTAAAATTTAAATTTTTGTATATATCTTTAGCATCATCATTTATAAGTTCAAAATCAGTTACTAAATAACTTAAATCTCTACATACATATTCTTTACCTTTTTTATCTTTACACATTTTGTATTCTTCTTTAAATTCCAATTTAACTAATGGATTGATTTTTATATACATTGTGTATGTTTTTTGTTCTACTTCTTTTGTATCTTTACTAATTTTATTATTTTGATTATTAAATAATAAAACAAATAAAATTATAATTAATATTAATGCAACTACAATAGATGAACAAATTATTAGTTTTTTCTTATCTTTAATAAAATTTTTAATCATAAATTTGTCCTCCTTAATTCTATCAATTAAATTTTATATTAAAATTTATAATATTTCAATAAAAAAAAGATATTTATAATGAGAAAAAATTTTCCTATTATATAAATTAAAAGACTACCAATTAATGTAGCCTTTTATTAAGAATTAATTACAGTTTGGTCTTCAATAATTTTAACGTCTTTTGCTTGTAAACCTTTATCTGTTTCTATTAAGTTATAAGTTACTTTTTGTCCTTCTTCTAAACATCTAAAACCTTGCTTTTCGATAACTGTAAAATGTACAAACACATCTCTTCCATTTTCATCTAGTATAAAGCCATAGCCTTTATCGTTATCGAACCATTTGACCGTACCTATAAGCATTTATCTCACACCTCGCATTTCATAACTGCTGAACCTAACTACTCTTTGCTAGCTGGTAGAGTACAAACAGAGTATAACATGATTTTTTCAAATTGGATAAAAGTAAACATTAATTTCAAATATTAAGTTCATTACTTTGACTTAAGTATAATATATAGATAATTTTATTATTTAATGCTTTATTATTTTGAATTTTATGAATTTAAATGTATGTTTTTAAAACATTTTTAAATTCTTTTAAATGTCTTACTGATATTGCTCCTGTAAGTCTATCACCATTACAAAATATTATTTCATTTTTATCATGATCACATTTTTTTATATTTTTCATATTTACAATACAACCTCTACCTACTTTATAAAAGTCTTTATTAAGTTGTTTTTCGAAAAAATATAGTGGTTTTTTACTTTCATATTTTTTATTAAATGTTTTTATTATACATTTTCTTTCTATTGAATCTGTTTCAATATATAAAACATCTTTATATTTAATGTTATAATCTACCCTTTCTACTTGAAATTTAATAGATTTTTTTAAATCGAATATTTCTAAAGATAATTCTATTAATTCTTTTATATTTTTATCGTAATTGATGTTTTTACATACATAATCAAGGATAGAAAGTCTAAGTCTTTGAGCTTCACTAATTAATTCTTTATAACCAGTTTCTAATATAATTACACTATCATAATCATTTTTTCTAATATCATTTGCAATATCTATTCCTGAGTTATCATTTTCTAAATTTATATCCAATATGAAGATATAATATCCATCTTCTGGATTTTCTATTATTTTCTTTAGTTTATCTGTATAGCTTTCAAATGTTTTAATTGTGTAGTTAATATTTGTTTTCATCATCAAACTTTCTACTATATCATAAGTTCTAACTCTGTAATTTTTATTATTTTCACAAATTATAATATGTACCATAAATCTATCCCCTTCCATTTTTATCATATATATTTTAACACATATTTCTTTATAAGCAAACATCAAAAATGTACATTTTTTTACCTTTTTTGATGAAATTAAAAGAATTTTTTTAAATTTTCGCGTTTATATAATTGTAGGGATAATTATGAACAAATTTCTACAAATGTTTATTGTAATATAGATTTAAGGTGATTAGTATGATTAAAAAGATTTTTATTCCACTTTTATTATCTTTAACCATAGGTTTTTCTTTAGGTATGCTTATTTATAATCAATATAAAAACAGTAGTGAAAGTGTTTTTTCAGAAAATACTCCTATATATTTTTTACAACAGGGAGTTTATTCATCTAAGGAAAGTATGGAAGAAAATACAAAAAATATTAGTGATTATATTTATGCTGTAGATAATAATCAATATAAAGTATTTGTATCTATTAATACTAATTTTGATAATGCAAAAAAAATTAAACAAATATTTAATGATAAAGGTATAGATATATATATTAAAGAACTTAATATAACGAATAAAGCTTTTGTGGAAAAATTAAAACAATATGATGAACTAATTAGCTCATCAGCAGATGATGCTGCAATACTTGGTTTAGCTAAACAAATAATTAGCGAATATGAATTGGTGGTGAAGGAAAATAACTAAATTTAAAGAACTATTAGATGAGGAAAAACCTAGAGAAAGATTTTTAAAATATGGTGTAGATAATATTTCTAATGAAGATTTAATTTCTATTATTTTAAAGACTGGTACTAAAGATATATCTGTAAAAGAAGTTAGTAATAATATTTTAAGAGAGATAAATTCTATTCAGGATTTAAAAGATATGACTTTAAGTAAATTAACTAACATTAAAGGAATTGGTAAAGTTAAGGCAATAGAACTATTATGTGCGATAGAACTTGGAAAGAGAGTTAATGTTGAAAGAAAGAAAATTAATAAGAAAATAAGAAATTCTAGTGAAGCTTATAATTATATTAATAGCAAATTTCTTTATAAAACTAAAGAATACTTTTATGTAATCTATTTAGATTCTAAATCAAATATAATTGAAAATAAGCTTTTGTTTATAGGAGGATTAAATGAATGTGTAATAGATATTAGAGAAATTTTTAAACATGCACATTTGCTTAGTGCAGCGTCGTTTATTTGTGTTCATAATCATCCTAGTGGGGATGTTACTCCTAGTAAAAATGATGATATTTATACTATTGAATTAATAAAAATTGGAAAATTGCAAAAAATATTATTAAAAGATCATATTATTATTGGTAATAACAAATATTATAGTTATTATGAAAATAGTAAATTAATGTTTTAAAAATATAAAATATATATTATAATTTTATTTGGATGGTGATATTATGCGAAAAAAAAATAAGAAAAAAATCGAAACTAAATATATTGTATTACTTGTACTTGCAGCTATTATTTTACTTCTTACAATATATGCTTATATAATTAAAGATAAAAGAGAATTAAATAAATTTGAGCAAGTTCTAAAAGATGTTGTAATAACATCTGAAAGAATAGTAACATTCCCATTTCGCTATGTCACTAATGAGTTTATTGAGTTTATAAATCTTAGAAAAGTATATGAAGAAAATGAAATATTAAAGAGAAATTTAGATAGATATGATTTAATATATACACAAAATCAAGAACTAAAAAGACAATTAGATGAATTAAAAAGAGAAATGAACATCGATTATGTTCTTACTGATTATGAATATTTAAGCGCTGCTGTTATAAATAGAAATATTGGATATTGGTATGATACTATAACTATTAATAAAGGTAGTAGTAGTGGAATAAAAAAAGATATGGCAGTTATAACTAGTAAAGGTCTAATTGGTAAAGTTGTTAAGACTACTTCATTTAATAGTGAGGTAAAACTTATTACTTCAAGTAATTCTAATAATCGAATATCTATTATAATTGAAAACACTGAAGGAACTAGTTATGGTATTTTATCTTCTTATGATGAGAAAAATAATGAATTACTAGTTGAAGGTATAAGCGATAATAAAGAAATTAAAGAAGGATCTGTTGCCTATACTAGTGGATTAAATGATATCTTCCCTAGCGGTATTAGAGTTGGTACAGTATCTAAAGTTGAAAAAGATAATTATGGACTATCTAAAATAGTACATATTACTCCTAGTGCGAATATAGGGGAAGTTAGTTTAGTTAGTGTATTAAAAAGGAAAGATGACAAATGACATTTGGAATTATTATTACAGCTATTTCATTTTTAATAGATTCTTTTTTATCTAATTATTTATATATATCTGTTAGTAATAACAATATATTTATCCCTATGTTCACTTTAATTTCATTTATTATCACTCTTCCCTATTTTAACAATCAAAGTAATAACTATCTTATAGTATGTTTCGTTTTCGGGTTTATTTATGATATAACTTTTACTAATACGCTTCTTTTAAATGCTGCTTTATTTACTCTTATAGGCTTTATAATTATATTATTAGATAATGGTTTATCGAATAACTATTTTAATTCAATTTTAAAAATGTTAATAATTATTATTATATTTGATAGTTTAACATATTTCATATTACTTATGTTGAATTATATAAATTATGGTATATTAGATCTTCTTATGAAAATAGCAAAATCATTATTATTAAATTTTATTTATATTACCGTTTTCTATTTTACAACAAACTTAATTGCAAAAAAAATGCATATTAAAAAATCCATTTAATAATTAAACGGATTTTTCTTTTTTTGTATTCATCACAATTGGAAGTATTATTGGATTTCTACCTGTTTCATCTTTAATATAGGTTGATACTCCACTTACTATTGCATATTTTAAATCATTATAATTAAATGCGTTTTTATCAGATAATTGATTTTTAATAATATTAGTTGAAACTTCTTCTATCTTTTTAATTAATTCTGTATTTTCATTTACTAGGACAAATCCTCTTGTAGTAATATTAGGTGCGACTAGTAATTTTTTATTATCTACATCTATTGATGCAATTACAACTAAGATGCCATCTCTTGACATTATTTTTCTATCTTTTATTACTAAGTTACCTATATCTCCTATTCTATTACCATCAACATAAACATCACTTGCAGGCACACTTCCTTGTTTTTTAATGCCATTTTTAGTAATTGATAATACTTCACCATTTTCTAATACGAAAGTTTTATCTTTATCTATTCCAAGTTCTACTGCAATATCAGCATGTTGTTTTAACATTCTAAATTCGCCATGTACTGGCATGAAATACTCAGGATTTATTAATCTTAACATAAGTTTTAATTCTTCTTCTTTAGCATGTCCTGATGTATGTACTTCACTTAACATAGTATTATTATATACTTTTGCACCTTTTAAATATAGTTTGTTTATTACTCTTGATACGGATAGTCCATTACCAGGTATTGGAGAAGATGATAATATTACTACATCATTTGGAAGTAATTTAATTAATTTATGTGATCCATTCGCGATTCTAGATAGTGCAGCTAGTGGTTCACCTTGAGATCCTGTACAAAGCAAACATACTTTATTAGGTGGTAGTTTTCTAGCTTCTTCTGGTGTTATAAAGATTGATTTATCTTTTATATAACCACCTTGTATTGCTATTTCGATAGATGTTTCCATACTTCTTCCAAATAGAGCTATTTTTCTATTATTTTTTCTGCATGTTTCAACTATATGTTTTAAACGATATATATTTGAAGCAAATGTAGCTATGATTATTCTGTTTTCTGCCTCACGAGAAAATATATCAGCTAGCGTTTCATCGACTTTAGATTCACTTAAACCAAATCCAGGTGATAGTGCATTAGTACTATCGCTTAAAAGCAACTTAACTCCCCTTTTTCCAACTTGTGCCATTTTATGTATATTAGCATTTGGTCCAATTGGAGTCATGTCAAATTTAAAGTCTCCTGTTTCTACTATAACTCCGTTAGGTGTATGTACTACTATACCATGTGAATCAGGTATAGAGTGAGTTGTTGCAAAAAATTCAACTTCAAAAAATTTAGTTTTGATTTTAGTTTTTTCATTATAAGCTACTAATCCTTTAAAAGGTATATTTCTTTCTTCTAATTTTTTTCTAATTAAAGGTACTGCTTGATTAGGAGCGTATATTACTGGAATATTAACTGATTGTAGTAAAAATGGTATACCTCCTATATGGTCTTCATGTCCGTGTGTAATAATTAAACATTTAATTTTCTCTTGATTCTTTTTTAAAAAAGTAAAATCTGGAATTACATAATCAATTCCTAAAAGTTCATCTTCTGGAAACATAACACCAGCATCGATTATAATAATTTCAGTGTTATGCATTACAACATACATATTTTTTCCGACTTCACCAAGTCCGCCTAAAGCAAAAACTTTAGTGTCATCACCGTTGTTAAAAAATTTCATTATTATCTCCTTTCCATATTTAATAAAAACTTTTCATGGCTCTATAATTATATAAAATTTTTGACTTTTTGTCTATAATTATTCAATTATATTAATAATTATGATATAATCTTTAAGCGAGAGGTGTCTAACGTGAATAAATATAAAAAAGGAGAAATTATAAAAGGATGTGTCACTGGTATTCAAGAGTATGGAGCATTCGTTGGTCTTGATGAATACTATAGCGGTCTAATACATATTTCAGAAATATCAGATAACTTTGTAAGCAATATTCATAATTTTTTAAATATAGGTGATACTATATATGTTAAGGTATTAGAAGTTGATGATGAAAACTGTAAAGTAAAATTAAGTATTAAGGATATAGATTATAAAGTTAGAAGAAAAAATAATTCAATTAAGGAAAGTAAAAGTGGTTTTAAACCTTTAGAAGATATACTTCCAAATTGGATAAATTCTAAAATAAATGAAATAAATTCTGAAAATAATGCGTAAAATTAAAATTTTTTGCATAAAATATGTTAATGACTATTGACAAGAGATGATAATAAATGGTATATTAATTCTTGTCTGATGGGCGATTAGCTCAGTTGGTTAGAGCACCTGCCTTACAAGCAGGGGGTCATAGGTTCGAGTCCTATATCGCCCA
>CANQLF010000077.1 GCA_947624635.1 uncultured Bacilli bacterium
GATATATATATAAATAATACATAATCTAATGATTGTTCTTTTTTTAAACTTATGTTAGATAGTAACTTATGTTTATAATCTGGTGTTTCAAAGTCTCCTATTTCTCTTAGATAATTGTCTACGCGAAGAAATTCGTAATTTTTATCAATTAACATGTATTTAATGTCACTTAAATTGCCACCTTCTAATTTATTACCATCCTCATCTTCAGTAATTAATTTAAGATTTTTAGCTTGCAAATTTAAGTCAAAATTTATATCTATTGTAGATTTATTTGTTACTTTTATCGGTATCATAACTATATCTTCATTATTTTCATTATCGTTTATTAAAAAATCAGCTACTCTCCTAACATAAAAATTAGTAGGTTTAATGTTTTCAATATGAGTAGCAGCAGGATCTACTTCAACAAGTAAATCTACTTTAGCTGTAGATATTTCTTGAACTTTTGCATTGCTACTTGCACTAAAATATGCATAGGTTGCTGTTACTAGTGTTACTAGTAATACTATTATTCCAATAACTCCTAATATTATTTTCTTTTTGTTTTTTTCTTCCATTATCTTAACACTCCTTATAATTGGATTTTAGTTATATTAACTTTTTCTCCAATTATAAGTATACTTCCCCCCCCAGAAAATCAAGTGTTTTCCACAATTTTCTTATAACTTTACGTAAAGCTATTTTAAACGTTTTAAATTTATTTTTTCTTTTTTCTTTTTTTCCTCTTCTAAGAAGGTTAGTTCTTGTTTTAATTTTTTGTACATTTCTTTTTTATTCGATTTTTCCTTTATATTTTTTTCTTCTTTGTCTTTCTCTATTGGTGTATGAACATCATCATTTTTAATATCATTATCATTATTATCATTGGCAATTATTTTATTATATGTATATGTAGATAAAGTACATATTTCAAGTGAAGATGTTATTAACAATAAAGTATTTATAAGGGGTTCTAGAATATTATTAATATTTGTATTAATTACAGATAATGTTGCTGTAATCATAAGTACTACTGTTTTTTTTCTTCCTATTTCATAAACATCTACTTTTCCATTTTTTATTATATAGTTTATTTTATCTTTAATTTTTAAATTTTTTAGTAAAGAATAATCTAAATTTTTAAGACAATAAATTATATTTACTGCTGCAATTAATGATTCTAATACAATTGGTATTGACATTAAAATATTATATCTACTTGCATATAAAATAAGAGAACTTAATACAATAAGTTTATCTGCTAAAGGATCAACAATTTTACCATAATTACTTTCTACATGCCAACGTCGTGCTAAAAAACCATCAAATGCATCAGTTATGCATGCACCACCAAAAATGATTGTTGAAATAAGTAAATTATTATTTAAGAAATTAGCAAAAAAGACAGGAACAGCTAATAATCTTAACGTTGTTAAAATATTTGGTATATATTTTTTTAATTTGTTTATTGAAGATTTAATGTTTTCTTTATATTTGTTTAAAAATCTATCCATTATAATCTCCCCCTCGTTTAAATATTATAATAATTAAGATTATGTTTGTAAATATTTTTAATTATTAAATTTAAAATTATTTTAATATAATGTATAATAATGTTAGCGGTGAGAATATTATGAATAAAACTATTGATAAAAATATTATTAATGAAATTGAAATAAAAAAATCTAAATTTATTTGTTTTTTATTTAAAATTGAAAATGTATTAGAAATTGATAAATATTTTCAAGAAATTCAAAATAATTATCCAAAGGCCACTCATTGTTGTTATGCATATATAATAGATGGAAAAGAAAAATGTAGTGATGATAAAGAGCCTAGAGGTACAGCAGGAATTCCTATATTAAATGTTTTAAAAAATAATAACCTAACTAATATATTGTGCGTTGTAGTTAGATACTTTGGTGGGATTAAATTAGGAAGCGGAGGACTTATAAGAGCTTATACAAAAAGTGTTGTTGAGTGTATTAATAAAGTAAATTTAATTAATAATGTATCTATGATTAAAATAGAATTACAATTTTCTTATGATGAAATTAAAAATATTGAATATATAATTAAAGATTATCAAATTTTATCTAAAAATTATGATAATCAGATAATATATATTATAAATGTACCATTTGAAAAATCAGAATCGATAATTAATAAGTTAGATAAATTTTGTTTTAAAATTAATGTAAAAGAATAGAAAATAATTAATATTTTTCTATTCTTTTATATCTTCTAATCTTACACTAACTAATTTACTTATACCTGATTCTTGCATGGTAATTCCGTATAAGTAGTCTACATATTCCATTGTTTTCTTTTTATGAGTAATTATTATGAATTGAGTTTTACCTTTTAATGTTTCAACATATTCACCAAATCTATCTACATTTACTTCATCAAGTGCAGCTTCAACTTCATCTAATATGCAAAACGGTACTGTTTTAACTTTTAATATCGCAAATAAAAGGCTTATTGCAGTTAATGTTTTTTCTCCACCTGATAAAAGTGATATGTGTGATAATTTCTTACCTGGAGGGGATGCTATAATATCTATTCCTGTTTCTAAAATGTTATCTTCATCTGTAAGTTCAAGTTTTGCTTCTCCTCCACCAAAAAGAGTTGTAAATACATTTGAAAACTCTATTTTTATTTTTTCAAAAGTAGTTATAAATTGTTCTTTCATTACTTTATCCATTTCATTAATTATATCTAGCAAAGTATTTTCAGCTTTATATAAATCTTGTTTTTGATTAGTTAAAAATTCAAATCTAGTACTGACTTTATCGTATTCTTCAATTGCAAGTACATTTACTACGCCTAAATTTTTAATTGTATTTTTTAAATCTGTAACTTTAATACGTGCTTCATTTTCATCTATTTCAAGTCTATATAATTCTTTTGCTCTTTCAAAAGTTAGTGAATAATCTTCATTTAAAGTATTAAGTAAGTTATCTAGTCTTACATCATCTTTATTAACTTTGATTTCTAGATTTTTAAGTTCTGTTTGAAGCTTATTATAATTACTATTACCTCTTTTTATTGATGACTCTATATCAGTTATAATATTAGATAAATCTTTTTTATTATTATTTAATACTTCTAATTTATTTTCTAAAATTTCTTTTTTATTTACTTCTTCATAGTATCTATTCATTATTTTACTATGTTCTTCCTTGTAGTCGATATCAAATGAATTAAGTTCTTTATTTAACTCATCTTCTTTTTGTTTTAAATTAATTAAATCTCTATTCTTAGTTCTAATTTTTTCTTCTAATTCTATTTTTTTAGATGTATTTTGATAGTTTACCTCTTCATAATGTTTTAAATGATAATCTAATTCATTTATTTTTTCTTCTTTTAATTTAATATTTTGTATTACTTCTTCTAAGTTTTTATTTAAATCATCTAACTCATATCTTTGACTAAGCAAGTTACTATTTTTATTTTTATATCTACCACCAGTTAAGCTACCACCTACATTGACTAATTCACCATCTAGTGTAACTATTTTGTATCTATGATTTACTCTTTCACTTATTTCATTTGCATCATCTATATTTCTAGCTATTATTACATTTCCTAATTGATTTTTAATGATATTATCGTATGTTTTATCATATTCTACTAAATTACTAGCAATATCTATAAAACCTTGAACACTTTTTAACATACTAATAATATTTATATCTATCGTTCTTGGTTCAATTACATCTAGTGGAAAAAATGTAGCTCTACCTAAATTATTGTTTTTTAAGTATTCAATCGCTTCTTTCGCATCTTTTCTATTTGTTGTTACAACATATTCTTTTGCGCCACCTAAAGCGATATCTATCGCAGTTGTATAAGTTTGTGATACGTCTATTAACTTTCCTATTATTCCTTTTATACCAGATAATCTTGGATTATGTAATACACTTTTTACTCCATAAGATAATCCACTATCTGTTTCAATAGCTTTTTCTAATATTTCTATTTTATATTTTAATTCTGTTTCATATCTATTTTTACTATTTAATTCATCAGTTACTATATTTTTTTCTTCTTTTAATTTTTGTATTTCTTCTTTTGTATTTTCTATTAAATTATTTTGGTTATTTAATTCATTTGAAAGTAGTGTTACTTCTTCTGTTAATGATGTAATATTATTTTTAGTTTTTAATATACTTTCTTGTAATTCAACTATTTTATTATGAGTTTTAATATCTTCAGTATTATTTTTTTCTCTTTCTAGTATAAGGTTTTTTTCACCATTTAATTTTTCTACATTACTACTTATTTCTATTAATTGTTGATTAATATTATATATTTCTTTATCTAATTCTCCTAATTTTATTTTTCTACTAGTTAAATCTATATCTTCTTGTATATTATTACTAGATAACATACTCACTTCATTATTTATTTCATCTATTCTATTTTTATTTTTTTGATATTCATAATTTATTTCATTTATATCATGTGTTATTAAAGCTACTTCAACACTTTCTAATTCTTTTTTACTTTGTAAGTATATTTCTGCTGTTTCTTTTTGTTTTTTTAAAGGTTCTACTTGAATTTCTAATTCACTTATTATATCGTTTACTCTAGATAAGTTTTCATGTGTTCTTTCTAGTTTTCTTATTGCCTCTTCTTTTCTTTTTTTATATTTTAATACTTCTGCAGCTGCTTCAAATATCACTCTTCTATCTTCTGGTTTATTACTTAATATTTCACCTATTTCACCTTGAGATATTATATTAAATGAATCTTTTCCTATACCACTATCTATTAGCAAGTCAGTTATATCTTTAAGTCTACATTTACTATTATTTATAAAATATTCATTTTCTAAATCTTTATATAAAACACGTTTTATTGATACTTCGTTATATTCTATGGGCAAGTATTTATCTTCATTGTTAAATATTAGTGTTACTGATGCATAGTTTGAAGGTTTTCTAGAATTACTTCCTGAAAAAATGATGTCTCCCATTGAGCCATCTCCACGTAATGATTTTACTGATTGTTCTCCAAGTACCCATCTTACTGCATCAACTACATTACTTTTACCAGATCCATTAGGTCCAACAATACCTGTTATTCCTGTTGATAAGTCTATGTTTATTTCATCTGCAAAAGATTTAAATCCTACTGTTTTTATTTGTTTTAAGTACATAATTATCACACCTTCAAAGTATCTATAAGTATTATAACAAATATTTAAACTTAAAACAATAAAACCCTAACCATTTAGGGTTAGAGTCACAATATTATTCTCAGTATTTCCTATATATTTATTTAGATATTACTTTTTGATAACTAATAGGTTTTACTTTGCCATTTAATATTTGTTTAGTTAAATAATTAGCAATTTCATCATGTGTTATTTCACTTAATTTTAAATTGTTTGATGGTCTATCTTTTCCAATAAAGTTTAAATAAGTAATACCATATTTAAGACATAATTTTTCAAGATTATTGTTATATATATTAATTAAATTATTAACATATTGTCTATTAATATAGGTTTTTTGACTATTGATAACATCTGAGTTAATTCCAAAACAAAATATATTTGCGGTATCATTTTTTTCTTGAACAAAATTAATACTTTTTTCTATTGTATCCAAAAAGAATTGTATTTTCCTTTCTGGTTCAGTCATCATTATAATTTTACTCATAATGTTAGTAGAATTTGAAAGTATAACATTTGGTTCATAAGATGAACACAAAGTATTAATTACATCATTATCATAAATTAAATTTGTATCTACTTTTTTATATATTACATCTATACCATTGTCTTCTATTTTTTTAGCAGTTTTTTCAACATATCCATCCTTATTTTTTAAAACCATATCGTCACCAATATTTATAATAACAATACCATCTGTACCCATAAACATCACCTTTTCTTTGATGATGCCTATTATATCACAACATAATATAAATATCAAAATTAATACGGAAATTGCCTATTTTTTTATATATTTTTAATTTCTATAAGAAAAAATCTAGTATGTGTTTTTTTATTTACACACTAGATTATAAAAGCCCATATTTTAGTTTTAACTTATCCAATAATCCATGGATTTTGTTTTGTTCCAGGTGCATTTTCAGAATCGTTATTATTTACTGTAAATGGTGCATCTGCCTTTATTGTTATAACAGGACGAGCCGCAGCAACTTCTCCGACAATGATATCGTAGCCGATAGAATTCAAGTACAAGTTGCTAGAATCCCAAAAGTATACATCAGAAATAGAAGATGGCGAAATTGTCCAAAAATTTGTTTTATTATTTAAATATGTTGTGTTATTTGTTACTGTTTTTTTAACTAATGCTCCTGCATATACCATTTCATCTGCTGTAATTAATCCTGCTTTTGCTATTACTTTATCTTTATCTCTTGCACATTTTAATGTTGGTTCTGGTGGATATTTTTCTAATCTTGTATATACTGCATCATAACTTTCACTTCTATCATTGCAAAATTCAGTATCTTGTATTAAATTTGCTAATTCTCTATTTTTTTGACATTCTACACATTCTTCTTCTGAATTATCAAATGTTTCTTTATACCAATCATCTATCGTTCGATTTATTTTTACTCCTTTATAATCTGGTGATCCATAATAATCATCATATACATGATATCCTTCTTCTGTATCACCTTCTATATTATGTTCTGCTATTAATTTTACACTTCCATCCTCATTTATTCGCACTATTCTCCATAACATTGGACTCCCTTTTCGTGCTACTGTTTGTTGTTTATCACTTGAACCATTCCATACCATATTTTGTACATTTTTTGTGTACGTTCCAAATTGTACATAATTGTTATTTACTGCTCCTCTATAATAATATATGTCTTTAGTACTTCCATCCTCCGATGTTGCTATATCGTCTTCTAATTTACATAAACCTTTGTCTGTTGAAGTTTCTGTAAATTGTGGCTCTGTTTTTATAACTTCTTTTTTTAATATTGTTTGTGTTAAAGTTAATTGTTCAGGTGCTTTTGTATCTCCATTTATTATTACATCAAACGTTAATCCTTGTAATTTGTTTTGTTTATTTCCTGTATCTTCTATATATACATATAATTTATAATTATGTATATGTCCTTCTGTATTTACTGCTTTTATTTCTTTTTTGCTTACTATTACTTGTTCTGCATTAGGGTTTGTAAAATCTCCTTCTTTTACTAATTTATTTGTATTATCATATAATTTATATTTTACATCTTTTAATTCTCCACCTTCTAATGTTACATCATCTATTTCTTCATTTAATGATAGTCTATTAGTACTTAATCTTAAAAAGTATTTTACATCT
>CANQLF010000078.1 GCA_947624635.1 uncultured Bacilli bacterium
TTACTTTATCTTCATCTCTTGCACATTTTAATGTTGGTTCTGGTGGAGTTTTACTTAATCTTGTTAGTACTGCAGAATCAGAAGAAGTTAAATCTTGTCTATCATTGCAGAATTCCGTGTCTTGTATTAAGCTTGCTAGTTCCATATTACTTTGGCATTCTTCACAGCCTTCTTCCGAATTATCAAATGTTTCTGTATACCAATTATATACTGTTTCTTTTATTGAACTACTTTCATAATTTAAATTAAGAGCTTTACTATTCCATAATTCTTTTAATCCTATATTATGTTCAGCTATTAATTTTACACTTCCATCTTCATTTATTCGCACAATTCTCCATAATATTGGATCTCCTTTTGCTGCTACTGTTTCTTGTGTATAATCTGAATCATTCCACACTTCATTTTGAACTTCTTTTGTGTATGTTCCAAATTGTACATAATTATCGCCTACTGATCCTCTATAATAATATATTGAACTTTTTTTATTTGTTTCACTATCTTCACTACTAATACTTGCTGATGCTATATCTCCTTGTAATTTATATAACCCTTTATCTGTTGAATCTTCTGTAAATTGTGGTAAATCTGTTTTTATATTTCCTTTTTCTTTTTCATTTTTTAATATTGTTTGTGCTATTTTCTCTGATGGAGTTACTCCTTCTATATCTATATTGAAATCTAATCCTTGTAATTTATTTTGTGCTTCATCTTTATTTTCTATGTATATGTATAACATATATTTTTGTATATTGTCTTGTTTCCCTTCTTCTAATTTTTTAATTTCTTTATTATTTACTACTTTTAATCTTGCATTACCTCCGGAAAAAGTTCCTTCTGTAACTAGTTTTGGTGATTCTACACCACTTGTTGTTTCATATAATTTATATTTTATATCTTTTAATTCTCCACCTTCAAGTTTATTACCTTCTTCGTCTTCAGATTTTAATGATAAACCATTGGGCGTTATAAATAAATCATAATTTATATCGATATTAGAATTGTTTGTTACTGTTATTGGTATTTGTGCTATATCATTATTTAATTTATTTGTTTCTATATTATTGTCCCATGTTGTTGGTTTTATATCTTTTATGTGTTTAGTTTCTTCAGGTATTTCTACTAACAAATCTACTTTTGCTGTTGTTATAGGTTGAGGTGTTGCTTCACTTCTTGCACTGAACCATGCATAGGTTACTGTTATTAGCGCTATTAGTAACACTATTACTCCTATTATTGTTACTGTTATTGTTTTCTTTCTTCTTTCATTATTATCATTATTATCTAACATTTTCGTTTACTCCTTCTAATTTTAGTATTAACACTTTTAAAAAAAGTTATAAACATTTTATCTAATATAATTTTAGTTTGCCCCCCCCAATTGTCAAGAGTTTTCCACAGTTTTGTGAAAAATAATTATCAGTATAAATCTATATTCAGTCTATCACAATATTTCTATTTTTACAACAATGCTAATAATCATTTAAAAATTTTCAAGCGATTGCTATATTTTTCTTTTATATTTTAAATAGTTTTGGTATAATTTACTGGTAGAAAAGGTGATATTATGCTTACTATTAATAATTTAGGCTTAAGATATGGAAAAAGGGTTCTATTTGAAAATGTAAATTTAAAATTTGAAAATGGTAATTGTTACGGAATAATAGGTGCGAATGGTGCAGGAAAAAGTACATTTTTAAAAATAATATCCGGAGAAATTGACTCAACTAATGGTGAAGTAATTGTTGGAAAAAACGAAAGAATTTCATTTTTAAAACAAAATCATAACGAATATGATAATTATAATGTAATAGAAACAGTAATAATGGGTAATCAAAAATTATATAACATTATGAAAGAAAAGGAAAAGATATACCTAAAAGAAGATTTTAGTGATGAAGATGGGATTAAAGCAGGGGAATTAGAAAGTGAATTTGCTAGTATGAATGGCTGGGAAGCAGAAAGTAATGCAGCAATTTTATTATCTGGTCTTGGAGTAGACATATCTTTACATGATAAACAAATGAAAGAATTAAAAGATATCGATAAAGTTAAAGTCTTACTTGCTCAAGCTCTATTTGGAGAACCTGATATCCTACTTTTAGATGAACCTACTAATGGTCTTGATATACAAGCTAAGATTTGGTTAGAAGAATTCTTAATTAATTTTAATAATACTGTATTAGTAGTATCACACGATAGACATTTTCTAAATAAAGTTTGTACTCACATGGTAGATATAGATTTTGAAAAAATTACTATGTTTGTAGGAAACTATGATTTCTGGTATGAATCAAGTCAATTATTATTAAAGCAAATGAAAGAATCAAATAAAAAGAAAGAGATAAAAATTAAAGAATTACAAGATTTTATTAGAAGATTTAGCGCTAATGCATCTAAATCTAAACAAGCGACATCAAGAAAAAAATCATTAGAAAAAATAAAGCTAGAAGAAATTAAACCATCAAGTAGAAAATATCCTTATATTAATTTCGATGTTAATAGACCACTTGGAAAAGAAGTTATAACCTTAAAACAGATATCTAAAACGATAGATGGCAAAGAAGTAATACATAATTTAAATCTTACAATAGATAATACAGATAAAATAGCTTTTGTAGGTTTAAATGAAATTGCTAAAACTACATTATTTAAAATAATTACAGGAGAATTAGAACCAGATAGTGGAACAATTAAAACTGGAAATACTGTTACTATTTCATATTATCCAAAAAATCACGATAAATATTTTAAAAGTAATAAAACATTAGTAGATTTTCTAAGAGATTATTCAGAAGAAAAAGAAGAAACATTCATAAGAGGTTTTTTAGGTAGAATGCTTTTTTCTGGAGAAGAAGCATTAAAAGATATAACAGTCTTATCTGGAGGAGAAAAAGTAAGATTAATGTTTTCAAAATGTATGTTAAAAAAAGCTAATGTATTAATTTTCGATGAACCAACAAATCATTTAGATATCGAATCTATAACAGCTTTAAATAACGCAATGAAAAAATTTCCTTATACAATACTTTTCGCATCACATGATTATGAATTAGTTAATACTATCGCAAACAGAATAGTTGAATTTACTCCTGATGGAAAAATTATCGATAAAAAAGTTAGCTATGATGAATATCTAGAAAAATTTGTAAAAGAAGGATAATATGGATATACCTTATATTTGGAATAAAAATAACTATAATAAATTTATTAAAGAATTAAAAAGTATAAAAGATGATAATTATAAAGCTTTTAATTCAAAATTAATACCTGATACTAATAATAAAATAATTGGAGTAAGAATACCTATATTGAGAAGTATTGCTAAAAAAATATATAAAACTGATTATATTAAATTTTTAGAATTAGTTAATAATAAATATATGGAAGAAGTTTTAATAGAAGGATTTTTAATTGGAAATATTAAAGATGAAGAAATTGCCGATAAATATATTATTAGATTTTTACCTAAAATAGATAATTGGTGTGTTTGTGATACATTTTGTAATAGCTTAAAAATAGTAAATAGTAATAAAGAAAAATATTTTGATTTTTTTACAAATAAAATAGATATAAATAAGGCTTTTAGTGTAAGAACAAGTATAGTAATATTAAATTCATATTATGTAGAAAAAAATTATATAGATAAAATATTTAAATATATAGACAGCATTAAATCTGAACATTATTATGTAAGAATGAGTATTGCATGGCTTATTAGTACTTGTTATGTTAAATTTAGAGATGAAACTTTAGAATATTTAAATAATAATAAATTAGATGATTTCACTTATAACAAATCTATACAAAAAATAATAGAATCAAAAAGAGTAAGTAAAAAAGAAAAAGATGATTTACGTAAAATGAAACACTAAGTTTTGACAATTATGTTTATATATATTAAAATGTAGATGTAGAAAGAAGTTGATTAAATGGAAGAAAAAAGAGTAGTAAAAATAGCAAATTTCTTGGAAAATGCGGATAATACAGATTTATATAATGAAAGAACACAGGAATATTTAACCACTATTAGTAAAGATAGTTTTGTTGCAATACTTGATCGTTTTGAAAAAGCAGGTCATTTAGAAAGAATATATAGACCTGTAAAACATGATAATTATTTTGAATATGTTGCAGATTTAAAATCAAGCGGAATATACAAAGTGATTATTCCTAAAAGTGACAAAGATTATATAGAACAAATGCAAGAAATGTATGAAAAAGATTTATTAAAAAGAACAAAAAATAGAAGAGTAAAAAAAATTAAACATGCTGCTAAATTAGCTGCAACTACAGTTCTTGTTGCAACAACAATCGGTGTCGCAGCAAAAGCAATACCTGCAGTTGTTCATTTTTATCAAGAAAGAGATGCTAAAATGGAAACAATAATGACAGAAATGAACAGAATAATGGATAGTGTAGAATCAAAAGGAGGTACAATAAGCCCCGAGGCTGCTTACGATCAAGCTTTACAAAATATAAATGCAAGATTAGCTATGGAAGATCAAGAATCAAAAGGAATAGGTAAATAAAAAGAAAACAAATACGTTTTCTTTTTATCTTTTATGTGTTAGAATACATCTTAGGTGGTAAAAAGTGAAATACATTAAGGGAACATTTAAAAAATATATTTATAAATCAGATAGTGGTTTTACTGTAGGTCTTATAAGAATAAAAGAAGTAAATGATGAAGATATGGAAGACTATGTAAATAAAACCATTACTTTTTCCGGTAATTTTCCAGATTTAAATTTAGAAGATAATTATATTTTTTATGGAGAAGGAGTAAAACATCCTAAATATGGATTCCAATATTCAGTAAGTAGTTTTGACAGAGTAAAACCAGAAGAAAAAGATGGAATAATTGAATTTTTGTGTAGTGATTTGTTTAATGGAATAGGTGAGAAAACAGCTAAAAAAATAGTAGATACATTAGGAGATAATACATTAGATTTAATAGTTGAAGATAAAAATAATTTATTGTTAGTTCCTAATTTAAAACAAAAAAAGATAGATGATATTTATAATACTTTAATGAAATATAATGAAAGTCATAATACTATTGTTTTTTTAACAAATTTAGGTTTTTCCATGAAAGATTCTCTAAATATTTATAATAAATATAAATCTAATACAATACAAAATATGGAATACAATATATACATGTTAGCTGATGATATAGATAATATAAATTTTGAAAAAGTAGATGAAATAGCTAAAAAATTAAATTACGATGAAGCTGATGAAAGAAGAATAGAAGCTAGTATTATATATATAATGAAAAAATTAAGTTTTGAACATGGAGATACGTATTCAAATAAAGAAGATATTATAAATAATACACTAAGATTTTTAAATATAGATAAAGATATTGAAATGAACCTTATAAATCTTAATAAAGAGGGTAAAATAATTATAGAAAATGATAAATATTATTTAGTAGATATGTATCAAGCAGAAAAAAATATTGCAGATATTATGTATTATTTATCAAATGAAAAAGAAGAAAAGAAAATAGATATAGATAAATATATAGAAGGATTAGAAAACACCAATGATATAAAATATAATGAACAACAAATTGATGCAATAAAAAAAGCAATAAATAAAAACGCTTTAATAATTACTGGTGGACCAGGGACAGGTAAAACTACAATTATAAAAGCAATAGTCGATATTTATAAAGAAGTACATCATTATACGTATGATGATCTAGAAAGTAGAATCGCACTACTTGCTCCAACTGGTAGAGCTGCAAAAAGAATAAGTGAATCAACACTACTTAAAGCATCAACTATACATAGATTTTTAAAATGGAATAAAGATACAAATGAATTTTCGATAAATGAATACAATAAAGATTTCAGTGAATTTATAATAGTAGATGAAGTAAGTATGATAGATGTAACACTTTTTGATGCACTACTAAAAGGATTAACAAAAAATATTAAAATAATACTAGTAGGTGATTATAACCAACTTCCTAGTGTTAGAGAAGGACAACTTCTAAAAGACTTAATAGAAAGTGAAGTAATAGATACAGTACATTTAGATATGTTATATAGACAAAATGAAAATTCATATATAGTAAGTCTTGCTCATGAAATAAAAAATAATGATTTATCACTAGAATTTTTAAATAAAAAAGATGATTATGCATTTATTTCAACACCTAGTCCATTAATTAAACAAAATGTAATAGAAATAATTAAAAAAGCAATAAATAAAGGATTTAGTACAAAAGATATACAAGTTTTAGCTCCTATGTATAAAGGAGTTAATGGAATAGATAATTTAAATGTTGAACTTCAAAGAATACTTAATCCATCATCGATAGAAAAAAAAGAAATACAATATGGTGAAGTAATATATAGAGAAAATGATAAAGTATTACAACTTACTAATATGCCTGATGATAATGTATATAATGGTGATATAGGTTTTATTTCTATGATTAAAACTAGCCATGAATCAAGTTCTAAAAAGAATGAAATATACGTAGATTTCGATGGAAATGTAGTAAAATATGAACCTAAAGATTTTATAAATATTAAACATGGATATGCAATAAGCATTCATAAAAGTCAAGGTAGTGAATTTAAAATGGTTATAATGCCTATGGATAATGCTTATAAAAGGATGTTATATAAAAAATTAGTATATACAGGAATAACAAGAGCAAAACAAAGCCTAATATTAGTGGGTGACTCACAAGCATTTAGTTTTGCAGTAGCAAACGATCATGAAATGTTAAGAAAAACATCCCTAAAAGAATTTTTACAAAATAAAATAGTATAAATAAAAAATTTAAATACATACTATAAATGGCGTAATATTACGCCTCATATCTTTTATAAGAAGGTGATATCTTGGAAAAAATGACAAAGAAAATCATTGGTTTTACTGCATTAGGAATGGGCGCTTACTTAGCTTATAAAAATAAAGATAAAATAAAAGATATGGCTGGTAATGTAGCCACACTAATGAGAAAAGAAGCTAATAGTATTGAAGATATGATGTAAACCCTAAATAACCTTTAGGGTTTTAATTTTTTTATATAATAGGAAAGTTCTCGACAAAAAGTGGAAGAGAGATAAAGAAACATATGTATTATTAGAGATAAAAA
>CANQLF010000079.1 GCA_947624635.1 uncultured Bacilli bacterium
CCATCAATATATTCTACATCTATATTTCCTAATGTATAAGATTTTTCTTCTCCTTCATCACTTATTAGATATATTGCCAAACTTGTCCCTGATACTATTAATACTAAAACTATACTTATAATACCAATTAGTATTTTATGTTCTTTTATATATTTTAATATTTTATTTTCTTTATTCTTAATCATAATCTACACCTCTATTTTATTATTAACAATTCTAAGTAAATTGTCGAGTAGACGGCTTCCATCGATAATTCATAAGTTTACGAACATCGACTGCCGTCCCTCACAGAACCGTACATGCGACTTTCCCGCATACGGCTCTTGATGATAACCCGGATGTATTTCTACACCCACTCAACTTCTGTATAATCATACTGTGTAAAATTATATCCACAATTATCTAATACAATTCTACTTGACCCCCCCCAATTGTCAAGAGTTTTCCACCGTTTTGTGAGTTATTTTATTTTTTATTTATTTTATTGTACCATACAATGTTTATTTATTAAAAAAAATTATGTAAATTTTATATAAATCTTATTTTAATTATATAATTATTAATGAATCCTTTACTCTATAAACGTAATTTTGTATTAATCTTGTTTATAAACTTACTAATTTTTCTTCTTTTAATAAAGTATTTATTTGGTATTTTAGTTAATATCTTTTGTTTTTTTATTAATTCTTTTTTAATTAACTCTTTAAATAAACTATTTTTTTCTTTAATTAATATAGGACCTAATATTAATTCATGTTTAGTATATTTTACTTTTTTTCTTACTTTTTCAAATAATATTATAATTGATATAACATTATTTTCTTTAATAATTTTTTCATCAACAATTTTATATTTATTTTGTGTTAAAAATTTTCTAACATTATAAATATTATTATTTGCTTGAATAATTATTTTTTTTGCATTCATAGTTTTATTTATATCATCATTTAAAATATCTACTATAGTTTTACCACCTAATCCTGCAATAATAATTGTATCAAATTCATTATTTTTTATATTTTTTAACCCATCTGATAATCTTACATCTATTTTATTTTCTAAATTATATTTTTTAATGTTTTCTTTCGCACTCATTAGAGGTAATTCATTAATATCACTAGAAATTACTTTTACACCTTTTTTATTTAAATAAATATAAATACTTAAAAGAGCGTGATCACAGGCTACATCCACCACTTTATCATTATCCATAACGAAATCTCCAATAGTTTTAAGTCTATTGGAGATATTTATATTATTCACTCATGAAGTCCTTTAATTTTCTAGAACGTGATGGATGTCTTAATTTTCTTAATGCTTTAGCTTCTATTTGACGAATTCTTTCTCTTGTAACACCAAATATTTGTCCAACTTCTTCTAGAGTTCTACAAGTTCCATCTATTAGACCGAATCTTAATTTCAATACTTGTTCTTCTCTATCAGTTAAAGTCATTAATACTGTACTTATTTGATCTTTTAATATTTCATTGGTTGCAAACTCTTCTGGACTCATATTTCTTTCATCAGGAATAAAGTCTCCTAAATGAGAATCTTCTTCTTCACCAATTGGAGTATCTAATGAAACTGGATCTTGAGCTATCTTCATTATTTCTCTTACTTTTTCTACTGGTATTTTCATACGAGCAGCTATTTCTTCTTCTGTTGGTTCACGATTTAATTCTAGCGTTAATTGTCTTTGATGTCTAGTCATTCTGTTTATTGTTTCAACCATGTGTACAGGAACACGTATAGTTCTTGCTTGGTCTGCAATTGCACGTGTTATAGCTTGTCTTATCCACCATGTAGCATAAGTAGAAAATTTGTATCCTTTAGATGAATCAAACTTGTCCACTGCTTTCATAAGACCAATGTTACCTTCTTGGATTAAGTCTAAGAATAACATTCCACGTCCAACATATCTTTTTGCAATACTTACAACTAAACGTAAATTAGATTCAGCAAGAAGTCTTTTAGCTTCTTCATCTCCATTAGCTATTCTATGAGATAGTTCTAGTTCTTCTTCTAATGATAATAAAGAAATTTTACCAATTTCTTTTAAATACATACGAACAGGATCATTGATGTTAATATCTTTAGTTAAAGCATTATCATCAAGTATTAGTGAATCTCCATCTTCATCATTATCTTCATCGTTTGCAGATACAACTTCTATATGATTATCTGTAAGAAAGTTATAGATTTTATCTAATGAATCACTATCTAAATCTAAACCTTTCAATTCTTCTGCTAGTTGTTCATATGTAATTTTACCGTCTTTACCAATTACTAGTAAATTTTGCATTCTTTCATCTAATGTTTTAATCTCTTGCACTTTCTTCCACTCCCTTTTTTAAGTTCATGATTTTATTAGCGAGTTCTATTTGCTTTTCTAAATCACTTTCATTTTTTAAAAGTTCTGTTAATCTTTCAGTTTCACTTTTAAAATTATATTCTCTAAGAACTTTGAAATAATCAGTTATTTCTTCCTCGGTATAATTTTCATCATAATCATAATTTAATATTTTACCCACTAAATCTACAAGTTCTTGCTTTGAAGAAAGATAATTTAAAAAATCACTAATGCTAATTGTATCATATTTTTTGACAAAATACATTATTTCTGATGCTAAAAATCGATAAATTTTCGTTGGAAGATATGGAAATACCTTTTCATATTTATAAGTTAGCTCTTTATCGTGAAGCATATAGAATAGTATTTTTCTTTCTGCTTTAGTATATTTATCTACTATATTAGTATCATTTATAACATTTTTAGATATTTTTTTATTTGTTTTATATTCATTTGGTCTATATTCATAAGCTGGTGGTGGTGGATAGTATTCCATATTTTCCATTGGAATATCCATATTATTACTAGTATTATTTTCTTCTAGTTTTTTCCACATTTTATTAATTAGTGTTTCAAAACTTATATTTATTTCACTAGATATTTTTTTAAGAGTAAGTTCTCTTAATATTTCATCATCTATTGTTATTACTTCATCTATAACTGCATTTATATAATTACTTAAGTCTTCATTATCATTTAAATTTTTACCTTCTTTTAAGTAATTTAATCTAAAATCTAGAAAACTTATACAATTATTTAATTTATCTTTAAATTTCTTTACTCCATATTTTATTATATATTCATCTGGATCTAGGTTAGATTCTAATCTTACTACTTTAGGATTAATACCTATTTTGATTAACTCATTACCGCAAGCAGAAGTAGCTTTATTACCTGCTGCATCTCCATCAAAACATAATATTACGTTGTTGCTTAATTTTTTAATTAATGATGCTTGTTCTTTAGTTAGGGCTGTACCCATGGTTGCGATTACATTTTTAATTCCAACTGAATATGCTCTTATAACATCCATGAATCCTTCCATTATAATTACTTGATTAGCTAATCTTACTTCATTTTTGGCTCTATGATAGTTATATAGATTTAATCCTTTTTTAAATATTACAGTTTCTTTAGTATTAATATATTTTGCACTGTCAGTTGTGTTATATATTCTACCACTATACCCTACTATCTTACCTTCTATGTTCCATAATGGAAACATTACTCTATTTAAAAATAAATCTTGATAACCATAATCTGTTTTATTACTTATTCCAATATCTACTAAAGTATTTTCTTTATATCCTTTTTTTATTAATAATTTAGTTACACTTTTATCGAAAGATAGGGCTAATCCAATATTAAATTCTTTGATGATATCTTCGCTTATTCCCCTATTTTTTAGATATTCTCTTGCTTCTTTACCACTAGATGTATTTAAGTTATTTTGATAAAACTTACAAGTAGTATCATATATTTTATATAATTCATCATAATTATCCTTTTTTTTATATGTATTAACATTTAGACTAATACCACATTTATCAGCTAATACTTTTAAAGCTTCTACATAATTTACTTTTTCATAATCCATTACAAAACTTATTGCATTACCCTTTGCGCCACATACAAAGCAGTTAAATATTCCTTTTTCAGGAGATACACTCATAGATGGCGAATGATCATCATGAAAAGGACATAAACCAAAATAATTTCTTCCTTTTTTAGTTAGAGGTATATAAGATGATATTACTTCTACTATATCACTTTTCTTTTTTATTTCATTAATTTGTTCTTCAGTTATCATCTTATCACCTCTTTTTCTATTTTAAAGTTTTAACATTATTTTTTTCTAAAATGTTACATGCACTTATATATTCATTTATTAAAAATCCATATTCAGAACTACATAGTATTAAATGTTTATTTAATTCATTATATTTTTCATAATAGTTTTCATCATCTATAATAACATATTTATCTATTCCGTATTTACTTAGATATTCTCTAATTCCAATATCTCTTCTTATATAAGGTTTAATAGTATCTTTAATAACTACTTTATCTACTAAGCCACTATTATATAATTTGTTTTTTAAATAATTAAAGTCACAAGTATTTATATGAGAACTTATAATTACTATATCTAAATTATTTTCTATGCATAATTTACTTATCCATAATATAGCTTGTTTATTACTAAAACTTAAACTATCTTTAGATAGATATGTAATATTAAATTTACCATTTTCATATTTTATAATTCTATTATTTATAACACCATCAAAGTCTAGAAAACATATTCCTTTTTTCATAATTCCCCCTAAACTATAAATGTCGTATCATCTATAAATTTGTAATCTGTTTTATATTTTAATTCTCTTACTAATCTAAAAAGTGCTTCATCTTTCATCTTAGCTTCTATCATAACATCGAAATCTCTATTTATAAATTTAATAGTTTCTATAAAATTTATAAAATCATCACTATTTATATAATCATTATGACTTCTATAATCCTTTTTTGTTTTATTCTTAGGAGATGAAAAATGCACTTTAGGTCTAATATTAGTATTATTCCATGTATCAAATATTTCTTTTATATAATTAGAAATTTTTTCACCCCTATTATTGCACATAAAGTGATGATAATCAAGTACCATGGGCACATTTATCTTATTACATAAGTCTAATACATCACATACATTATATGTCTTATCATCATTTTCAATTATAATCATTTTTTTAATATCATCATCTAATTTATTAAAATTATTTATAAATCTAGTTATACTTTTTTCTTTACCACAGGCACTACTTCCTACATGTAGTACTATCTTTGGATTTTCAATATTTAAACTCAAAAGAATATTTTTATGGTATTTAAGTATACTAATACTAGAAGATACAACTTTAGTATTGATACTATTTAATACACAATACTCATCTGGATGTGTATCTACTCTAATATTATATTTACCTATTAAATCTCCAATTATTTTAAACTCATTTTTATATCTATTAACATATTCATAATCTACAGAGTCATGAGTTGCAAGTGGAATTAATTTAGAAGTTAATCTATAAAAATGTATATTGTTTTTATAATTATATTTTAAAATGCATTTTAAAGATTCAAGATTAGATTTAATAATAGTATCTAATTTTAAATTTCTATCTTTATCACTTAATTTAAGATATTCTGTATAAGTTAAAGTTTTAGATGCTGTTATATCTAAAGATTTAGATAAAGATACATAACCAAGTCGTATTTTCATTATATCACCATTACTATTATGGTTATAATTAAAGGAGGAATACTAATGAATCTTAAAAAAAATTTTATCTTATCTAGTATTTGTATATTTCTATTAAGTTTTCTATCTCATTTTGTTTATGACTTTTTTCCAAATACTTTAACTAGTATATTTTTTCCAGTAAACGAAAGTATTTTTGAACATACTAAAATGATTTTTACTACTATGATGATTTGGGGTATTATAGATTATTTTATAGTTAAGGAAAAATATAGAAAAAACTTTATAACATCACTTCTTTTTAGTATTATTATAACTATATTATCATTAGTTATTATATTTACACCATATTTTTATTTATCAGGTAAGAAAGAAATTATGTTTATTACTTTAATTATTTATTTTATTTCAATATTAATTGGTCAAATAATAAATTATTTCTTACTTAAAAGAAGAGAAGAATTAAAATTATTAAATTATATATCAATAATTTTAATTCCAATCATTTTTACTATTTATGGAATACTTACATATTATCCAATTAAATCTGGTTTATGGTATGATTATGAACATAATAAGTATGGAATAAATTATTTTGAAAATTAATAAAATATCCAAGAAAAATGAAAAATAAATTTTTCATTATGAATCCCTAACGGGATTCGTTTTGGGAAAGTGTGATAAACTAAATA
>CANQLF010000080.1 GCA_947624635.1 uncultured Bacilli bacterium
TTTAAAAACTGTTTCAATAGCTCCAAATCTATAACCATAATCTTTGATTGCTCTTTTTGGAGAAGCATTAGTAACAATTAACCAAGACTCTTTAACACCAGCACTTTTAGATATTGCGATATTTACTATATATTTACGTTCGGTAATGGGAATGTTAAAAAGATAATTAGCATGATTTTTGTAAGCAAATAAGTCATCAAACCATTTCCAAATTTCATGTTTTTCTTTTTTATCATAAACAAATAATTTAACATTTCTTTTAATTCTAATACAAAAAGTATGACCTAAAGAATCAATGTGATCCATCAAAGAAGTAGAGTTAAACCATCTATCAGCAAGAAAAATTAAATCATAATTATCATCAAATAAAGAAGAGACATAAGAAATGCCTTCTTTTAATAATTCTTTTCAAAAACTGTCCACATATAAGGAACAGAACAAAATCCATGGATTATTGGATGAGATAAAAACATAATATATATTTTACAATCTAGTGTGTAAATTAAATACATACTAGATTTTTTATCTTTTAATTATGAGTATATAAAAAAATTTAAGCGATTACTATAAAAGAAAAAAACTAAAGAAATGTCTTTAATTTTTCTACGCTATCTTCTTGCATTGTAACAAATTCAGATATAAGTTTATATACTTTTTTATCGATATTTTTATTATTTAATATCTTTCTTCCTTCTATAATTCCCATATTAGTACCTTGAAGTAATAATTCTGCAATTTTAGAATTACTATCATCAGCTAGAGTTTTCATATTTACTCCATACCAAGTCATAACTTTGTTCATAGTGCTTGTTTCATGAGGTTCTTCATCGCTATATTCTTTATATAAATCATTTATTCTTCTAGATATATCTTTGTATTTATTATATTCAAGTTCCAAAGTTTTTTTAAATTCTTTATCTTTTACTTTATCTAGAATAAAATTTATAGCATCCATTCCCATACAAGCACCTTTGTTAGTTTCATCTAATGAATTAATGTTTTCTTCCATTATAATTCCTCCCAATAATTATTATTTAAAATTATTGGATAATTATACATCTATTTTTCTTTTAAATTTTCTTTCATTAAACTTTCTATTTCTTTATATAGTTTTTTATTTGCAACTTCTAAATCCATATCGCCTATTTTAAAAGGTGTTCCAAATCTAATAGTTAAGGTTTTACTTCTGAATTTATAGTCTCCAGTTAGACCAAATGGAACTATAGTTGCATTAGTTTTTTTAGCCATCGATACTGCTCCAAATTTAAATGGTAATAAAAATACATCTTTTGTTTTATTTCTAGTTCCTTCTGGAAAAAGTCCAATCGCACCATCATTATTTAATATTTCTAATGCTTTATTTACTGCTTCGTCATCTTTTTTACTTCTATCTACACAAATACATCCAGTCATTTTGAAAAACCAAGCAAATTTTCCATCAAAGTATTCTTTTTTAGCCATGTAATGTAATACTCTTTTAGTAGATATGATTATTGGACATTGGTCATATACGTGTTTATGATTTCCTACTATTATAATAGGTCCATCTTTAGGTATAACATTTTTATTTATTATTTTAGGATTATAATATAATTTAAATATAGGACCTAAGATAGCTTTAATAATTTTATAACCTGTCTCACCTTTAATTTTCTTCTTCATACTTCTCAGCTTTCCTTTTTTCATTATTTTCCATTTGTAATTTTCTAAAATCTACTTTCCCTACCATTGTTTTAGGTAGTGATTTTCTAAATTCATATTCTTTTGGAATTGCATATTTAGGTAAGTTTTTTTCACCTTATTTTTTTATTTGTTTTATTAATTCATCACTTTTTTTATAATCTTTATTTAAAACTATAAATGCTTTGGGTACTTCACCTTTATATGGATGTGGTATTCCTATTACACTAGATATCATAACTGCAGGATGAGTTTCTATTACTTCTTCAACTCTACTTGGATAAACGTTATATCCTGATGATATTATAAGTCTTTTTAATCTACTTGTATATTTGATATATCCATCTTTATCCATTATTCCAAGGTCACCCGAGTGTAACCAAATATTTCCGTCATCATGTATGTGTAAAGCAAGGTTTGTTTCTTTTTCATTGTTATAATAACCAAGCATTACATTTGGTCCACTTACACATATTTCTCCTTCAACACCATATGGTACTTCTTTATCTTCTGGTGAAAATATTCCAATATAACAGCCTGGTATTGGAACTCCTATAGAATTTTTTCTAGGATTAGATTTAAAGTTTAAGCATACAGCAGATAAAGCTTCACTCATTCCATATCCTTGCATTATTTTTGTTGTACACCCGTGTTCGAATAAAAACTCGTTTATTTCATTTTCTAGAGATGGTTTTAGTGAGTCACCACCAGAAATTATATATTTTAAGAAATTTAAATCTACTCCATTTAACTTTTCTTTATTTTCTAAAAGGGCTTCAAATAATGTTGGAACTCCTATTATAAAATTAGGTTTATATTTTTTAATCATATTAGCAAATTCTTGTTTTTTAAATTGTGGAATTAAAATACTTTCTGCACCAACACATAACGGAATATATATACATACTCCAAGGCCAAATCCATGAAATATTGGCATTATAGATAAAATCTTATCTTTTTTTTCTAAATCTTCTAGGAATATTCTAGCTTGTTCAACCAAAACTATAAAATTTGTATTAGATAATACTATAGCTTTTGGACTACCTGTTGTACCTCCACTGTGTAACATTACTGCTGGATCATCTTTATGTCCAATATAGGTATTTTTCTTTTTACAATTTTTCCCATTATTTATAAAATCTTTCCAAAATATAAATCTTTTATCTTTTGATAATCTATTTTTTCCAATATTTAATATATCGTAGCTTACATGCATTAATATTGGCATCGATTCACTTGCTTTTGCGACTATTACTTTATATACATCAGTTTCATCTACTATATTCTTAATTTTATCAACACTGACATCGATACATACTATCATTACACTTCCAGTGTCTTTTAGTGTTTCTTTTATTTCATTTTCTCCACTAAGTGGGTGAATCATATTTGATATGGCACCAATTTTATTTAAAGCTAAAAATGATATTATACCTTCAGGAGTATTAGGCATGCATATTGTTACAACGTCTCCTTTTCTAATTCCGTAATTTAAAAAAGCTGCTGCACATTCATTTATTTGCTTTACTAAATCATTATAAGTAGTTTTCTTACCAAAATAACTTAAAGCAGTATAACTTGGATATTCCTTACTATGCATTAAAAAATATTCATATATAGTTGTATCTGGTACTTCTATATCCATATCTTTTTTATTGTAATATTTACTCCATGGTGCTTTTGGTTTTTTCTTAAAACCTAGAAACCTTAAAAAATTCATATCAAATATACTCATAATTATTTCTCCTTAGCAAGTTCCCTTTTTATTATATTCATTAATTTTTCATTTTCTTTATCTTTTTCACCTTTAGCTTTAAATGGTTTATAAAATTCTATCTTCACACTTTTTCTAAACGGTTTATACTTACCTTTTATAGTAAAAGGTACTATATATGAGTTAGACTCTTTACTCATTCTTACTGCACCACTTTTAAAAGGCATTATTATATCTTTAGTTCTATTTATTGTTCCTTCAGGGAATATACATATAACTTTTTCTTCATTTAGTGCATTAATAGCCTTCTTATATGCATTATTGTCATGTATTTTTCTATTCACAGGTATTATTCCCATATTATTAAATAGTATTTTTTTTAAACCTTTAGATAAACTATCTTTAGCTAAAAAGTGAACTACTCTTTTAGTAGATGATATCAAAAGTATTGAATCTAAATAATTTGTATGATTTCCTGCAAGTATTACTCTACCATTTAATGGTATGTTATCTAATCCTTTATATGTTGGCCTAAACACAATATTTGTGAATACTTTTATAATTGGTCTTGTTATTTTATATAGTATCGGTTCCATTCACATCACCTATTAAAGAGTTATTCTCTAATACAAGTATACATAATTTTTATTATTTTGTCTATTAAATTATATTAGTGAAAAAATAAAATATATTAAATATAAACATCATAATTATTACATTTTATTACAATTGTTATTATTCATAATTTACTTCTATTTTTATTGTGAAAAAAAGAAATTAAACATATAAATGATAATTTCTTTTTTAAGGTATAATAATTGGACGGAAAGTAGTAATATAAAATGAATCTCCTTTTGTATTTTGGTGAAAATAAAGTCCACATGTGTACGTTAAAACTAATCCTCCACCTCTCCATAAGAATGGACCAGATAAAGTTTCACTTCTATCATTATACCAGCTTTTTGTTTCCCATGTTGCATCTCCTAATATCGAATTATTTAAAGAATCATAATATTTTTGATTTGGTAAAGCTTTAAAATAAGAATTTTTGACTGTATCTATAAAAATTGCCATTACATTTTGATAACTACTACCACTTACATCATATATTCCATATATTGTTCCTGTAGTACTTGCTCCTGTTCCTGCATTTTTAATCTTTTCTCCAGTACACGTTGAACTTTCAGATTCTAAACATTTATTATTATTATATGAATACGAACCACTTCCACTATAATCATTTTTATATCCAACATCTATAGTATTATTACTTCTACCCGTATAACTTCCACCATAACCATTATATAATATATATAATGCAGAATTATTTCTATATACTTCCTTATTATAGCTATCAAAATCTTTGTTACCCATCTTGCCATATCTACTTTGACTTAAATAGGCCATTGAGCCCCAATCTATATTTTTCATCATATGAGTATCTACCATATTATTTTTTGTATTTATTCCATATATATTTTTTGAATTTGTTGTAAATGTCACATTTCCTGTATTTTCATCATATTTTCTTACTCCAAATTTTAATTCTGTTTTAAATTTTATTAAGATATTTTGATATGTTAAATTTTTTATATCAGGTTTTATAATTGGGTTTACATCTTTACAGTTATTATCTATTGGTGTATCATTACAAGTTGCATCATCAGTCCCTGGGAAAAATTTACTTATCCATATTCCTGTTAACTCTTTATCCCATCCACCTATATCATATGGTTTAGTATTATAATTTTCTGAATTTTCTCCATTTTTAAATGCTGGATGTGTGTAATATATTTTTTCATCATTAACGTCAGCAAGTGTTCCATCATCTTGTATACTATTTCTATATATTTCCTCTTTTACTCCTGTTGTATTATATCTACTTTCAAATATTACATCTATCATTGGTGGAGTTTCTACATTCGTAGAACTTCCAATGCTATCAGGTATTCTATATTTGTATCTAGGAACCCATACCCACATACTGTTTATGTCAGTCATTGGTATTGGTGTTCCTGAAGCTGCTTCTGTATATTTTTTTCTCGTTCCGCTTGTTACTGTTACCGCATTCGCCCACTTTTGTGTTTCATAATTATACCAAGATGTACTTGTATCTGCTTTTATCCATTGATCATTCTTTTCATTATATACTACTGGTATTAATCCGTCTACTAATTCTGGCCCATTTGGTTGCATCCTGTTTGTTGCTTTTCCCTTTACTCCTACTTTTGCAGTATATGTTGTCCCTTCCATTTCATTTGGTGCATCAATGTCTATCCATAACTTTAATCTGAATGTTAAATTTTCATTCGGATGTATTCCACCTCTTACTATTATGTTACTTCCTTGCCCACCTAAACTCCTCGGTGTTTCATCATCTATTTGATATCTTATATATTGCCTTACTTTATCATTCGATAAATTATGAGTATTTGTTATTGTTTCATCTAAATATACTTCATAACTTGCATTAGTTGTTCCTGTATTTGTTATCGTAAATGTGTATGGCTTTACTGTGGCTATTCCATATTCATCACTTATTGGTTTTGCTGGATTTATATTTATTTCATTTTTTTCATTATCTTTATCTAATTGTACTATTAAATCACCAGTTTTGTATAAATCCTGTTTTTCTGATGAATCACTTTTCATAAGCATAGCAAAACTTGTAGATAATAATGTTACTAAAACTAATACTGTTACTATCATTGTTATTAATAACTTTTTATTACCTACTATATTTGTTATATGTTCTGTTATTGTTTTCTTTTCTATAGATTTACTATTTCTATTATTTGTTTTTTTTCTATTCATCATTCTTTTTTCTCTTGACATAACTACACCTCTATTTTATTATTAACAAT
>CANQLF010000081.1 GCA_947624635.1 uncultured Bacilli bacterium
CACTTACAATATCATCAATACTAATTAAATTATAACTTTTTTCTTTTGAAAGCTTTTTAGAAAGTGTTGTTTTACCACTTCTTAGCGCTCCAAGTATTAATATATTTTTATACATTAAAATTACCTTCCTTCAGGATATATCTACAAGCATATCAATATAAATTATTAATATTATGTTTTAATATCTCATCTTCATCAAATTTTTCTAAATTGTCAAATAATTTATTTAATATTTCAACACTAACAATTCCTACAGGAAAATACTTTGTTTCCTTTTTGTTAAAATAATGCAGTTGATCAGATTTTATAAAACCTGATTTTCTATTTCTCTTTCCTAAATTAAAATCTGTAGTTTCTATAGGGATATTCTCTCTATGTTTTAATTTTCTTTCTTTATATTTTTCTGGTTTACCATCTAAACTACACATCATTGATCCAACTTTCGTAAAATCAAGTCCTTCAATTTGACCTTTATCCTCACCAACAACAATGAAATAGTGAAAATCACACAACATGTTAGTTTCTCCATAAAATGTTGGTACACCTATTATATCTCCTACTTTGCACATATTAATCACCAATTTAATTTTACAATAAGTAAAATTAAAAATCAACAAAATTGTTACTCTTTTGTTAATTTGCTTTTTGGAATATCAACTAAAACTTTGTTTCTATATTTTCCACTATTTACATCTTGTGACCATTTTATTGGCTCTATTTCATTATTCAATTCATTGCTTATTTCTATATGTGGTCTTTCTTTTGTAAAGAAATCTTTTGGTAATTTTCTAATAAATTTCATATAATTTGCTCCTTTTCTACATTTACTATATTTAACTGAAAGAAGAAAAAAAATAATCAATCTTTCGATTGATGCTGTATTTTAAGTTTAAACCGAAAGTTCAAACATATAATTCATATTGGTGCGGATGAAGGGACTTGAACCCCCATGGATTGCTCCGCTAGATCCTAAGTCTAGTGCGTCTGCCAATTCCGCCACATCCGCGATTATGGTGTCCTGGAAGGGATTCGAACCCCTGACCGATCGCTTAGAAGGCGATTGCTCTATCCAACTGAGCTACCAGGACAGCTCATAAATTTGAGTTACGTACTGATTATACCGCAAAATCAAATATTATTCAACATTTTTAAATACAGTTTTTGAAATTTCTTTATTATCAACTAAGAACACTATCTCATCTACATCATAGTTATCTCTAATAGATAAAGAGATAGTATATTTTACTTCTTCTAAAATATTCATCTTTTCTAAATCATCAAGTAAATAATTATTAAATTCTAAATTCATTTGTTTATCTTTTATTTCATATTGTAATAATTTAGTATTAGAATTTAAAAAACTCATTAAATTATTTTGATATGTAGAAGAACTAGCTAACTCTTCTATAATTATTTTAACCTTATCATCCTTACTATTTAAATATTTAGTCACTGGTACATAATAATAATTATCATTATATTCATTAATATAATAAATGGTTACAGGTTCTACATTTTTAATACTTGTTATGTTAAAAACTTTATTTATACCAAAACTTCTATCTAATATTGTAGGTAAAAACTTACCACTTTTAGGTAGTTTAGTAAGCATATTACCTTCTACATAAATTAAAATACCTTTTATATCTTTAATACTTGTTAAAGTATAACAAATAGATTCTATCATCTTTTCTTCATATTCCTCATTTATATCTAAAAAATCTTTAGAAAAGTTTATTTTTAAATTACCATTATCAAAATTAACACTTAATATTTTAGTGTTAGAGGGGATTATCGCTCTAAAACCATTTGGTATTAAACTTTCTTTTTTGCCATCAATTATCATAGCTTCCAATAGCTCTGTTACTTTCTTTTCTATATTTTTTTCACTATCTATATAAGATATAGTAGTACGTGCAATATAATTATTACTATCTAGCAGGTATACTTCATGCATATTACTAGTAGTAAGTGATGTATATTCTTCTACTTGTGGAATGCTTAAATCTTTAGTATTGTTAGGAAGCAAATACATTACTAATAATACTAAAAGCGTAAAAGAAGCTAAAGTTATTTTTCTAATTGATATTCTTTTCAACATAACTATTCACCTAATTAATGATATGAAAAAAATAAATAAAAATGAAAAAAGTCACGAATATTTATATGTGACTTTTATTTTATAAAGATAATTCTCCTAATTTTAATAATTCTACAACTGCTTGTGCACGTCCTTTTACTCCTAGTTTTTGCATAGCATTTGATATATGATTTCTAACTGTTTTTTCACTTATATTAAGTTCATTAGCTATTTCTTTAGTGCTTTTATTTTTTACAAGTAATTCAAATACCTCTTTTTCCCTTTTAGTCATTATTTCCTTACTCATTATTTCCCTTCCTTTCCTCACAATAGAGGTGGCTTATATTTTTACTCATAATATTGTATGTTTATTTATAGATTAAGTGAAGACAAAAAACCAAAAAAATTAACGAATATACGTTAACTTTGAAATTTTACAGATATATACATTTTAGTATCGAAGTTTTCTTGAACAGTTCTCATTATATTATTTGCAAGTTCTACATTGTGTTCACTACCTGATACTACTACTCTAACTTGATTATTATCATCTATTTTTACAAATGAATTAAGTTTAAAATCATCTTTTATTTGTTTTTCTATAAGTTGTTCTTTACCTTTAATAGAATTTAAATCTTTAATTTTTTCAAAGGCATTATTTTTATCTTCGGTACTAGCTTTGTTGTCATTTAATGTTTTATTAAGTTCATTTATTTCTTCTGTTCTTTTTTCTTCTGCTTCTACTCTTAGAGCAGTTAATATTTCACTTTCATTTATTACTGCTTCTTCTGTCTTACTTGTAGTATTCTCCTTCTTTTCATTACTTTGTTTAGAATTATTTGTAAGTAAAAGCTCATTAGGCATTGTAATATAATATACACTTAATACAAGTATTAGACTGAAAAGTGTTAAAAACCAAATGCTTTGTTTGTTAATCATATATATCCCTCGCTTCAATAAAGTATATTATGATTAACAATAAATATTACATAAAAGGTAAAAAATGATAAAAATAATCTAAAATTAATACTCCCATTCCAATTATTATTAATACTAAGAAGAATATTAATATTTTTATTAATTTATTACCAGATTTAACATCTTTTTGTAAATCTTGAAATCCTTCGAAATCTTTTTTAGAAAATGTAAATGAATCAGAATAAAAACTTGTTTCATCTTCATCTTTTTTATTTCCATATTCTATATTTTGAACATTTATTTTATCTTCTTGTACTTGTTTATCTATTGGATCAGTAACCATGGTATTATCTATGCCTTTAAGATCTGATAATAAATCTAATGGATCATTTGAATCTTCTTTAACTGATTCTTTTTCTTCTGATTTATGAGTTATAGAATTTATCAAATCTTGTAATTCTTCTTTTTGTATTTCATCTGATGGTGGTGTAACATCTTTCTTTCTTTTTATATCTAAATTACTTAAAATATCATATTGTGTATTTCTAAGTTTTCTTACTTCGTCTTTTCCATCTCTATTTTCTTTTTCACTTTTAACTTTTTCTAGTAAAGCGTTAATATCGTAGTCTTTTTCTTCATAATCGTCGACTTCATAAGGTATATCGTCATAATCGAATTTTTTATCATTGAGCATGTTTCTATATGATGCTGCCCTTTGATAATCTTCTCTACTTTTTATTATATCTTTTAATTTGGTGATATCTATTTCATTATTGGTATCTATAATAGTTTCATTTGATGAGTATACGCTGTAATCTTTATCTTTATATAATTTTTCGTTTTTCTTAGCTCTACCTACAAATTGTTCATCTTCATTATAGTACCTATCCATTCTACTCTTCATAGTGTTCACCTTCTTATACTTATACAAGAATAATATCATATTTTCGACAAAAATAAAACATATAATACTTTTTTTCTTGATTTTTTACATATTAATAATATATAATTTTTATAGAGGTGATAAAAAAATGGTAAAGGTAAATAAAGATTTATGTATAGGATGTGGTGCTTGCCAAGCTTATGTTCCAGATGTTTTTGAAATTGGTGATGACGGACTTGCTGAAGTATTTAATAAGGATGCTATAAAAGATAATATGGATAGTGTTAAGGAAGCTATAGAAAACTGTCCAACTGGTGCGATTGAAAAAGAAGACTAAAAAATGTCAGTCTTCTTTTTTTACTTTTAAATTTTTATGATAAGTTTTAAGAGTATCTATGTTTTTTAAAGATGTATTGATAACAATCTTATCTATCATAATTCCATATACTTTTGCATTACTAATATCTTCATCTAATTTATATTTATTTAATATATTAATATATTTATTAATAAAATCTTCTTTATTTATATAACTAATATTCTTTAGTTCATTTTTTAAATTATCATTCCAAGTATCATTAATTTTAGGTGTAATAGTTTTTATTTGATATTCATTTTTCAAAATATATTTAAAATAATCATCTATATTTTCAGTTGATAATTCATTATTTGGATATAAAAAATAATAATCATAATTATCTAAAGTATCATTTTGCTCGCTAAATACTTCTTTTATATTACTATCATTAATAAAATTAAAATATGATATTGATAGTACAATTAAAAAACTAATACTTAAAATGAATTTAAAAAATTTCGTCATAATTCTTCACCACTTTTAGTATTAGTTATATTTTATATTTTAAACATATATTTTATATTTTTATTAAGAATAAACTTAATATTATAACTATAGCTGCAATAATTTTTTTAATAAGATTATCTCTTTCTTTTAATATTATATATCCTACTATTACATCTAATATTACAGATAAGCTTATAAGGGTTGATGTTATAGTTATATTGCCTAAGCTAAAAGCGGTAAGTTTTAATATCATCATTACACCTCTAGATGTAGCTGTAATTAAAAGTATTTTTTTATTAGAATTATTGTATTCACTTGTAACATCACTAATTTTTATTCTTTCAAATATAAATATTAATATTGATGAAATAATTAAAGATAATGAAATATAAATAGCTAAGTTAAAATTGTTAGATAAGTTAACATCTATTAATAGAGCTATACTCATACAAATATTAGCAATAATTCCACATGCTATATATTTATTAAATTTAAAAGATCCTTTTTTATAAAATATAAAGATATTACTCAAAATAATTAATACTGTACCTATTATTTTAGTTAAAACAAATGGTTCTTGAACAAATAGATAAAATTAATTTTTTATGAAAAATAAATTTTATCCTATCCTACCTCACGGTAGGATTTTTCTACTTCACAGAAACTTTGCTTCTCCATAGACCAACTTCGGATAGTCGCTATCCTACTTATTTTATTTTTAAAATTTATTTAACATAAACAATATTCCATTTTATATTCTCTTATTCCTTCATTTAATATATTTATACTTGCATTTATATCTCTGTCATGAATACTCCCACATTTTTCACATGTCCATTCTCTAATAGATAGATCTTTCACTTTCTTATTTATATTTCCACATACACTACATGTTTGACTACTTGCATAGTATGTATTTATTTTATAAAACTTTTTATTCTGCCATTTACTT
>CANQLF010000082.1 GCA_947624635.1 uncultured Bacilli bacterium
TGAGTTAACTCCATATACATTTACAGTAACAAATAATGGAGATGTTGATGCGTATTTTAAATTGAAAATAGCAGATGATACTGATGCAATAACATCTGATAGTTGTACTAGTAATCAAATAGATAAAGCATATATAGGAATAAAAGTTACGGGAGAAAATAATTTAACAGGATTACTAAGTGAATATAAAAATAATCCAATAGATTTTGGAGTATTAGAACCACAAGAAAGTAAAAGTTATGCGGTATATTTATGGCTAAAAAGTAATTCTCCAAATAATATAATAGGAAAACATTACCATGGAAAAATACTACTTGAAACAGAACAAACTATAGATAATGAAAAACAACTAGCTACTGCGATATTAGCAAACGAAAAGGAAAATATAAAAACAGAACTTCCACAATTTTCAGAGACTTCACAAGATAAAGGATTATATAAATTACAAGGAGATATAGCAGCAGATGGTAAAAATATATATTACTATAGAGGATCAGTAGACAATAATTATGTACAATTTGGAACACATACAAAAGAAGTTAAAAATCAAATATTTGATGGAGGTCTAGAACAACAAACAGTGGCAGAAAAAGGCTCTCCAATCTTATGGAGGATAGTGCGAATAAATGAAGATGGAAGTATAAAATTGATTGCAGAACATGATATAGGAGATTCATATCATCAATGGAATTCAAATGGTACATCAGATTATGAAGGAAGTACAATAAAGGAAACAGTAGATAATTGGTATACAGAAACATTTGAAAGTTCAACAGAAGGATGTGAAGAATGTAAAAACAATAAAGATTTAGCAAACTTAATACAAGAAACAGAATTTTGTAATGATACAAACGGAGAAAAAATATTAGAAAGATTAAATAAAGAAAATCCAGAACCAACATTAAAATGTGCACAAGAAGAAGATATAGTAAAAGCGAAAGCTGGATTAATAAGTGCAGATGAAATGATATATGCAGGAGCTTTATATATTAAAACAGTAACAGAAAACATAACGTATTTAAATAATAAAACTGGCTTTTGGACAATTTCGCCGTACTCTTCTGCTGACGTGTTCGTTTGGTCCCCTGACTACTTGTTCTTGAGCAGCAGCTACGTCTCTAACGCGAATTATGCGGCGGCTCGTCCTGTTATAACAATATCAGCAAATACTTCAGTCACAACAGACTTTTTATCAGAAGATGCACCAGGAACAATAAATAATCCATATAAAGTAGTGATTAAATAATAAGAAAAACAATAATTTTAACGATTAGAATAAATTATATAATAAGATACAAAATAATATAGAGGTGAATCATGGATACTTATTTAGAAAAAGAAGAGTTAAAAAAATTAGAAATGTTTCATAGAGCTACAAATTATTTATCAGTCGCACAATTATATTTATTAGATAATCCGCTTTTAAGAAGAAAATTAAAAATTAGTGATATTAAACCTAATGTGGTTGGACACTGGGGAACTACGCCAGGTCAAAATTTTGTGTATTTAAATTTAAATAGAATAATAAAAAAATATGATCTAAATATGATTTATATATCAGGACCAGGACATGGTGGACAAGCAATGGTAGCTAATACATATTTAGAAGGAACATATAGTGAAGTATATCCTAATATAACAGAGGATATTGAAGGACTTAAAAAATTATGTAAACAATTTAGCTTTCCAGGAGGAATATCAAGTCATGTTGCGCCAGAAACACCAGGTAGTATCAATGAAGGTGGTGAACTAGGCTATAGTTTAGTTCATGCTTTCGGAGCGGTATTAGATAACCCCGATTTAATAGCTGCTTGCGTAATAGGTGATGGAGAAGCAGAAACAGGACCACTTGCTACATCATGGCATTTAAATAAATTAATAAATAGAAAAGAAGATGGTGTAGTTCTCCCAATACTACACTTAAATGGATATAAAATTGCTAATCCTACTGTATTTGCTAGAATTAGTGATGAAGAAAGGATATCTTTCTTTAAAGGATGTGGATGGAATCCATATGTAGTAGAACTAAAGGAAAACAATAATATATATGATGATATGGCAAAAACATTAGATTTAATCGTAGAAGAAATTAAAAAAATTAAATCAGGTGAGAAAATAAATTATCCAATGATAATTTTAAAAACGCCAAAAGGTTGGACTGGTCCAAAAGAAGTAGAAGGTAAAATGATAGAAGGTAGTTTTAGAGCTCATCAAGTACCAATATTAGTAAACAGTGAACATCCTAAAAATTTGGCTATACTTGAAAAATGGTTAAAAAGTTATAAAGCAGATGAACTATTTGATAAAGATGGAAAATTAATCCCTGAATTAAAAGAATTAGTTCCAAGTGGAAATAGAAGAATGGGAGCTAATCCTAATGCTAATGGAGGGCTTCTTCTAAAGAATTTAAGATTACCAGATTTTAAAAAATACAAAGTAGATGTTCCAAAACCAGGTAGTGTAGTAGCTCAAGATATGATAGAACTAGGTAAATATATAAGAGATGTAATAGATTTAAATAAACATAACTTCAAAGCATTCGCACCAGATGAAACATTATCTAATAGACTCAATGCAATCTTTGAAAAAACTAATAGAGAATGGAATGCAGAAATATTAAAAACAGATGAATTTTTAAATAACAGTGGCTCTGTTGTCGATTCGTTCTTATCAGAACACATCTGTGAAGGGTTACTAGAAGGATATCTTCTTACAGGAAGACATGGTTTTTTCAGTTGTTATGAAGCTTTTATAAGAATAATAGATTCAATGACGAGCCAACATGCTAAATGGTTAAAAGTATCAAAAGAACTATCTTGGAGAGAAGAAATATCTTCACTAAACTATATCCTAACTAGTCACGTATGGCAACAAGACCATAACGGATTTACCCACCAAGATCCGGGATTTATGAATCATTTAGTAACTAAAAAAGCAGATACTATAAGAATATACTTACCGCCTGATGCAAACTGCTTACTTTCATGTTTCGATCACTGCATTAAAAGTAAAAATTATATAAATGCAATAATCGCTTCAAAACATCCTAGACCACAATGGCTTACAATGGATGAAGCAGTAAAACATTGTACACAAGGTATAGGAATATGGGAGTGGGCAAGTAACGATAAATTATCAGAACCAGATATAGTAATGGCTGCTGCAGGAGATACACCGACACTAGAAATACTTGCTGCAACTAAAATATTAAGGAAAAACTTTAAAGATTTAAAAATAAGAGTTGTTAATGTTGTAGATTTAATGAGACTTCAATCAAATAAAGAACATCCACATGGACTTAGTGATGAAGATTATGATTTAATATTTACAAAAGATAAGCCAATTATATTTGCATTTCATGGTTATCCAAATTTGATACACGAGCTAACTTATAAAAGAGAAAATAAGAATATCCATGTACATGGATATATCGAAGAAGGAACCATCACAACACCATTTGATATGAGAGTACAAAATAAAATAGATAGATTTAACCTAGTTAAAGATGCATTAAAATATTTGCCTATGTTAGGAAATAAGTCATCATCACTTAATCAATGGTGTAATGATAAATTAGTAGAACATAAACAATATATAAAAGAATATGGTATGGATATGCCTGAAATACAAAATTGGAAGTGGAAATAATGACTTTACAAAAATTAGAAGATTTCTTTAAATATGATTTAAAGATAAAAGAAGAACTACATAAAAGTGCGCCTGATGATAGATATAAAAATGATATAGGTTATGTATCAAAATATAGTGATTTATTAAATGAAACACTAAAAAATTTAGAATTTTATATGGAAAAAATATCCAAAGCTATAAATTTTGATTATAATGATTATCTAGAAAAATTATTTAAAACACTAAATGAAAAATTAAAAGAATGTGGTCTAAATTATTCTAAATTAAAAGCATTTTACAATGTATGTTTATCAGATATGAGTGAAGAATTAATCAAAAAAACTAAAACAGAATATATAGGTTTTTCTATGTTTAATACTTATTTAAACTTACATGGTGCATCAAGTATAAATGAAATATTACATGTTATGCACTCATATGTAATGAATAATGAAGAGATTTATCAAAGTATAAATAAATTATATGAAAAAACAAATAACGAGGGTTATAGTATTAATTTGTATGGTAAAGATAACATATTAGCTAGAAATATATTTGATAATTATCCAACTAATATAGAATCAGATGAAACAAATATAGTATCTTTAGATAACAAAATAATGATTATGGTAAGAGATATAGGTCATGCTCTAACTATAGAAATAAGTATTGAAAAAGATAAATGCTTCGTACAATATTTTATACCTAAAGTATGTAATACATTAATGGTAAATAATCTTAAAGGTGTTAATAAAGTAACAAAAGAGGATAGATATACTATTGGGCAATTTGAAACTTCCTATGAAAATTTAAGTAAAGATGTAATAGAATTAATATCTAATGTACCAAAAGATAAAGATGCTTATCTTATGGGTGGAGAATATTATGAAGAGCAAGTTGGTAAAATTAGGTAAAAATATCAGTTAAGAGGGAATATTTTGTAAATTCCCTTTTTATTATTTACTTTTTACTGTATAATTAAAATGGTGGTAAAAATGAAAAAAGTAATCTTAATAGATGGAAATAACTTATTATTCAGAAGTTACTATGCAACTGCATATAATGGGAATTTTATGAAAAATTCTAAAAATTTTCCTACAAATGCATTATTTGGCTTTGTAAATATGATAAATAAAATAATAGAAGAAGAAAATCCTATATATGTTTTAGTAGCTTTTGATAAAGGTAAAACTTTTAGGCATGAAAAATATGATTTTTATAAACAAGGAAGAATAGAAACACCTAATGAACTTAAAGTACAATTTCCTGTAGCTAAAGAAATATTAACTAATATGGGTATTAAATATTTAGAAATAGATAATTATGAAGCTGATGATATAATTGGTACATTCGCTAGAATGATCGATGAAAATGATGATTATGATGCAACTATAGTAAGTAGTGATAAAGACTTATTGCAACTTATATCAAGTGATGTAGATGTAAAATTATTAAAACAAAAAGACTATATTAGAATGAATGAAAATGTGTTTTTGGATACTTACGGAATTAAACCTATTAATATGATAGATTTAAAAGCTTT
>CANQLF010000083.1 GCA_947624635.1 uncultured Bacilli bacterium
GAAAGTAATATAAAAACAAATAATAAAAAATACACTTTAGAAGAACAAGCAATTATCAATATTATTAAAAATAATGAATCAATTAAACAAGAAGAAATAGCAACACTTATAAATAAATCTGTTAGAACAGTAAAATCTATAATGAAAGAGATGCAAGAAGAAAATATTATTAAAAGAAGCAACGGAAAAAGAGATAGCAAATGGATAATACTCTAAATAATTGTATATTAAAAAATAAAAACATCTTAAAATAATATGAAAGCATATTCATAATACTTTTTCAAAAATATAATATATCGAGGTGAAGTTATGGAAAAGAAAGGTATCGATATATCATACCATCAGGGAAATATTGATTTTGAAAAAGTTAAAAAAGATGTGGATTTCGTAATAATAAGATGTGGATATGGAAAAGATATTGCTAGTCAAGATGATAAAAAGTTCAAAAGAAATATTGATGAATGCATAAGACTAAATATTCCATTTGGTATATATCTATATAGTTATGCAAAAAGTGAAGCTGATGCTTTAAGTGAAGCAAATCACGTATTAAGACTTATTAAAGGTTACAAAATTCCTTATCCAATATACTATGATGTAGAAGATGCATCACAAAGTGGATTGAGTAATCAAACACTAGTAAACATCTGTAAAACATTTTGCAGTACTCTTGAAAAAAATGGATATTATACAGGAATATACGCAAATCTAAGTTGGTTAAATACTAAACTTAGCTCTAATGAATTAGATAAATATGATAAATGGCTCGCACAATGGGCAAGTAAAGCAACTTATAAAAAAAGTTACGGAATGTGGCAATACACAAGTAGTGGTAGTGTAAGTGGTATAAGTGGTAGGGTAGATATGAATATTGTTTATAAAGATTATCCAAGTATTATAAAATCTAATAAATTAAATAATTATAATGATAGTAATAACGTTGTAACTGAAAATAAAACACCTAATACAAATACTTCTACTACAACAAAATATACTGTAGTAAAAGGTGATAGTCTATGGAAAATAGGTGAAAAATATAATATTAAATGGCAAGATATCGCAGCAAAAAATAATATCAAAAGTCCATATACTATAAGAGTAGGAGAAGTATTAGATATTCCAACAAATAATAAAGCAACATCAGATTTTAAAGTAGGAGATAAAGTAGTATTTAAAAGTTCTAAAAATATATACACAAGTGTAGATAGTACTAAAGCTCTAAAATCTAAATATGATGGTGGAACAATCACTAAAATATTTGAAGGGAAACTAAATGAATTACAATTAAATACAAATAGAGGATATGTAAGAAAAAGTGATGTTAAAAAAGTTTAATTTTTGTTAAGTGTTCAGCGAAAGTCATGATAAATGTTCATTAAAACTTAAAAAGAAAAAAGAACTTACATTAATAAAGGTGTAAGTTCTTTTTAACAATTATTTACTGTTTTTTTTCTTTTTTTCTAGATTATATCCACTTTCAAATATATATTTAAATATACTAGCAACTGCAAATGCTACTGCAAAACCAAAAAATAAGTCAGTAGTAACGTTTGAAAAATATAATTCAAAATCATTTGAAAGCATTGGTATAACACTCATAATGGATATTATAAAATATGTTATAAAACCTATTTTTGTATACAATTTAGCCATGTTAGTACAAGTGATGTTTTCATAATCAAATGGTGTATCTTTACTTATTAAATTTACAACCAATTTTTTAACTTCAGTTGCTACTAAAAAAGTTAATATTACTGAGAATAATAAATATACATAATTTAGTACTACAGAAATTATAAAATGTGTATTACTAAACTTTCCAACTTCTTTAAGTATTTCATTACTACTTAATCCACTAAATCTGCTACTAAGAGATATGAGTAAATCATCTGCTCCAATTTTATTTGGTAAAAATTCTTTTACACAAAATCCACATACTGACAAAGTTAATTGAACAAATAAATAAACGAATAATGCAATTATTGCAAGTCTAGCTAATTGAACAATAACGTAAACTAAATTAAGACTTTCTCTTCTTTCTTTTAATTCTTTAGATTCTACCACTAATTCTCAACTCCTTTTCTATGATATAAGTATAAAATAAATATTATTAAAAATCAACACTTTCTATATTTTTATTTTTTCTTGACAATTGAATGCATATTCAACTATAATTAAAATATAATTGAATAAGTATTCAACTATTAGGAGGTACATATGAGTAAAAATGAATTTATATGTGATTGTAACATTATACATGAAAGTGTTGTTAATGACGTAATAAAAAGAATGCCTAGTGATATTGTTTTTAACAAACTAACTCACTTTCTAAAAATAATGGGTGATAATACCAGAGCTAAAATATTATGGGCATTAGATCAAAATGAAATGTGTGTATGTGATATAGCTAATGTATTAAATATGACTAAATCATCAGTTTCTCATCAACTTAAAAATTTAAAAGATGCTAAAATAGTTAAATATAGAAAAAGTGGTAAAGAAGTTTATTATACTTTAGATGATGAACATGTAAAAAAATTATTTGAATTATCTATAGAACACATAAATCATCAAGGAGGGCTATATGAAAAATAATATTATAAAAATAATAATCAGTTTTACATTACTTATTATTGGACTAATATTAAAACTTAAATATAATTTAATAAGTAATATTATATTTATTACATCATATCTACTAATTGGATATGAAGTAATAATAAAGTCTTTTAAAAATATTTTAGAAGGCAAAATATTTGATGAAAATTTTCTAATGTTAATAGCAACTATAGGTGCATTTTTAATTGGTGAAAATGCTGAAGCAACTTCAGTAATGTTATTTTATCAAGTTGGAGAAATGCTTCAAGATTATGCTGTAGATAAATCTAAAAAATCAATTACAAAACTTATGGATTTAAAAGTAGAAGTTGCTAATAAAAAGATTGGTGAAAAAATAGTTAAAACTAAAGTAGAAGAAATTAAAATTGGAGATATTATAATTATCAAACCTTATGAAAAAATACCACTAGATGGAATAATTATAAAAGGTACCTCTACAATTGATACTAAAAATTTAACAGGTGAATCAATTCCTAGAAGTGTTAGTGAAAAAGATGAAGTATTAAGTGGCTCTATAAATAGAGAAAATATATTGGAAGTAAAAGTTACGAAGGAATATAATAATTCAACAGTAAGTAAAATATTAGATTTAGTTAGTAATGCAAGTGATAAGAAATCTAAATCAGAAAACTTTATAAGTAGATTTGCAAAAGTTTATACACCAATTGTAGTTTTTGTGGCAATAATATTATCAATACTTCCTCCAATAATTTTAAATCAAGATTTTAATACATGGATATATAGAGCATTAACATTTCTTGTTGTGTCTTGTCCTTGTGCACTAGTTATATCAATTCCACTTAGCTTTTTTGCTGGTATTGGATTATCTAGTAAGCTTGGAATATTGATAAAGGGAAGTAATCACTTAGAAAACTTATCTAAAACTGAAATTATGGTATTTGATAAAACTGGTACTTTAACAAAGGGTGTGTTTAAAGTTCAAAAAGTTTGTCCGATTGAGATAGACGAAGATGAATTTTTAAAGTTAGTAAGCACTGCTGAAAGTTATTCTAATCATCCTATATCTAAATCTATAATAGGTTACTATAATAAAAAGATAGATCATAAGCTTGTTAAAAATATAGAAGAGAAATCTGGAATGGGTGTTATTGCTAAGATAAATAAAAAAGAAGTGGCTGTTGGTAATGATAAATTATTAAATGAATTAGGTATAAAATTTGATAAAGTTAATGATATGGGTACAATTATTTATGTTTCAATAGACAAACATTATTCTGGTTATATTGTTATTTCAGATGAAATTAAAGATGATTCATATAATTTAATTAAGGAACTTAAAAAAGATAATATTGTAACAGCAATGCTTACAGGTGATAAAGAAGAAATATCTAAAAGTGTATGTGAAAAACTTGGTATAGACTTATATTATTCAGAACTTTTACCTTATGAAAAAGTAGAGAAGATTAACGATTTAATGAATGAAACAGCCACTAATGAAAAATTGACTTTTATAGGTGATGGTATAAATGATGCACCAAGTCTTGCTTTAGCTGATATCGGTGTATCTATGGGTGGTGTTGGAAGTGATGCTGCAATTGAAGCAAGTGATATAGTTATAATGAATGATGAACCATCTAAAATTATTAAGGCAATTAAAATATCAAAAAAGACTATTAGAATAGTAAAAGAAAATATTATTTTTGCATTATTTGTTAAATTATCAGTATTAGTTTTAAGTTCTTTAGGAATATCTTCAATGTGGCATGCTGTATTTGCAGATGTTGGTGTATCTCTTATAGCTATAATAAACTCTCTTAGAGTTTTAAGAACAAGAGGTATAAAATGACTATATTAGAAAAATTATCTAAATCTAAATTTAGAAGTAGTTTTAAATTAAAAGATAGTGATAAAGCTTACATAAATAAAAAAGGATTAGATGTAATAGAATCACATGCTTATGATTTTATAAATAAAAGGCTTGCCCCAAAAATTATACCAAACGATGGTAAACAAACACCAATGAGGGGACATCCAGTATTTATTGCGCAACATGCTACTGCAACATGTTGTAGATCATGCCTTTATAAATGGCACAAAATACCCAAAAGTAAAGAATTAAGTGAAAATGAAATTGATTATATTGTAAGCATAATAATGGAATGGATAAAATCACAAATAAAATAATGTCAAAAAATGTTGAAAACCTATTGCAATTTATCGAAAAAGATGATATATTAGAACTGCTTAATAGAATAAAGCAATTAATAATATTTAATTTACTTTCAAGTTTATTACTTATTATTAATAATCATATCCTAAAAGATATGATACGCTTATTAAAATTTATTGAGTATTATTCAGTAATGGTAATATTTAATAAATGATTTGGATGCCATTAATTTGGTCTTATTATCTATTAAGTATATGCATATGAAGAAAGAAAACTTCAAAATAAGCGATGTTTACATCGACTAATGTAAATATTGATTCAAACTAGGATAACGTCTTGTCAGCGTTATTTTTTTTTGTTTTATAAAGTCATGGTCAAAAAATGAAATGTAAATAAAATAATAAAATAAACAATTTATCAAAGTTACATTTCGAACAAATAATAATAGCAATAATACGGTAAATCGAACCCAAGTAAGGGATTTAAACTGATATAAAATTTTCAATTTTTTCACAAAACTGTGGAAAACTCTTGACAATTGGGGGGGGTAGGTTAAGATTATATTAGAAAATTGTGAATAATAAAAATAGGAGGAGTAAAAGAAAATGATAGAGAATAATAATGAAATAAGAAAGAAAACAATAACAGTAACAATAATAGGAGTAATAGTGTTACTAATAATATTGGTAGGAGCAACTTATGCATACTTTAGTGCAAGTAGCAAAGCAAAAGATCAAGAAATATCTACAGCTAAAGTAGATTTACTTGTA
>CANQLF010000084.1 GCA_947624635.1 uncultured Bacilli bacterium
AGCCCCACCTTCATCATAGTAATTTCGACTAGAATAATGCACCACACATAAAACAATTTAAATTATATCAAAAAATAGCTAAAATGTCAAATTGAGATAACTTAAAAGTAACTACTCATAAGAGTCATATTGTCTTAATAATTCTTTAAAAATTTCTATATGTCTTTCTTCATCTAATATAATTCTTTTAAAAATATCCTTAATATTTGCATCATTAGTTTGATTTATTAATTCATTATAATCTTTTATAGCTGCAACTTCCAAATTTATATTAGAAAGTAACATATTTCTATAATCAGTTGTATAATCTCCATAGTCTGAATTCCATGGATTAGCTCTAGTGCCACAACAATAAGTCACATAATAGGGTATAAGACCTAAATCGGTTATTAATTCCGCGAGAATTCTTAAATGTTTCATTTCTACCATTGCGATTTCCTCTAAAATTTTACTTAAATCTTTATATTTATTTAAATAAGAACTTTGAAAAGCATACTGGGCAATTGAAGTGAGTTCACTTAAATTACCAGAATAAACTTTAAATACTTTATATGCATATAAAGTATCTTTTTTAGAAATTTCTATCTTAGGATAAGGTATATCTAACACTACTTTAAATTGATCATTCATCTAATCACCCTAAAATATAATATGTAATTTAGCAAATAATGATGATAATAGGTTGAACTTTTTTTTAAATTGTGGTTTAATTTAATATGAAATAGGAGAGTGTGATATGTTTAAAGATATTTATAAAAGACTCGGAATACAAATTCTTATTTATCTTGTTATTTTATACTTTATCCCTTGGTTTTCAATTGAATTCTTAGGTGATAGCGCTAGTTCTATAGTAACAGCTTTATTTTTAGTAATATTTAATTTATTAATTATAATTGCAATTGCATCTATAGATTCATATAAGTATAAATTAAATTATTTTATGTGGTTAATTCCTGGATTACTATTTATTCCAGCAGCATACTTATTTTATTCATCTGACCTAATTATATATTCATTAATATATTCATTTAGTTATGGAATAGGTATGTTACTTGGATGGTCTTATAAAACTTATGGATATCAATTAAAACCGGGGTATAAAAAAATTCATAAAGAAGAAAGAGCAAAATATAAAGAAGAAAAAGCAAAAAAGAAAACAAATTCAAAAACTAAAAAGAAATAAACTTGGGTAAAATCCTAAGTTTTATTATTTTGTAATATATTGAAAAAATATTATTAATATGATAGAATACATAGCCATGGGGAAGTGGTTACATGAATAATATAGATAATGATGTTATACAATCTCTTAGAATAACAAATATGTTTATTAATCCATATTATTCAAAATATTGTGCGATTCATGCGTTTAGTAATGAAAATTTAAAGGTAGTAACAGATCTTATAAATTTTAAGAATAAAAAGGTATTATTAACAGGATCTAGTGCAGATCAATATCTTATGAGTGTGTATAAAGGTTCAAAAGAAGAAGTTATATACGATATAAACAAGCTTGCTAAATATTATATATATTTAAAAATAGGTGCGGTTAAAGCTTTAAATTATGATGAATTTATAAATTTTATTATTCCTAATATGAAAGGTTATTTAAATATTGATACTTATAAAAAAATAATTGATTATATTCCAAAAGATATAACTGAATTTTGGAACAAATATTTTAATGAAGCAATAAGAAGTAGAATTAAAAATTTTATTTTTTATCCAGAAAAAGGAATTAATTTAGATAATCTTAAAAATGGTATTTCTATTTATAAAAAAGAAGATTATGAAATTTTAAAGAAAATAATTGAAAATAGAGAATATCCTAAATTTATTAATACCGATATTGCTTTTATAGAAGATTTTTTAAAAAATGATGATATATTTGATATTATATACTTATCAAATATAATAGATTCGCAAATTGATGAAGACTATAATGATGGATGTTCAATATGTAGTGAAGAGTCGTGGATATATTTTATAGAAAAAGTATTAGGAAAATATCTAAGTAAAGACGGTGAAATGCTAATAGATTATAAAGTATATTTACGTGATAAAATAAGCAATTTACCTTTATTTAATAATAGTAAGTTTAATGCATATGAAATAGATTCAAATAATTATAATGGTAAAAGTGCGATACTTACATATAAACCTAAAAGAAAGTAACTAAGTTTTACTTTCTTTTAACTTTTTATAATTTTTATAAGCTAAATATATTTCTATAATTACTGCGATAAGCGCTAGTAAAGAAGAAATAAGAGTTAGAGTTTTATCTTTTTTATTATTATCATCAGAATTTATAAAATCTTTAAAATCAAATAATAAGAAAACTAAAAATATTAAAAAAGCTATAACTCTATTTACTAAAGAATGAACTACAATATTGTAATCACTAACACTATTATCTTTAATTTTTTTCTTATTTAAATTAAGTATATATAACGAGTGAAATAATATTAAAATAAATATAATAATACCAATCATAGAAATGTTAATTTCATTTATTTCTTCATTCTTATTCATAAAATCAAACCTTTAGTAAATGATATGAAATATTTTTAATAAATTTTAATAAAATAATTGAATAAGATTTGAATGGCATGCTATAATAGGAATGTAAGTAAAATTGAAAGGTGATAATAATGGAATACAAAATTACAACAAAAAATGAAGAAGAAACAATTGAAATAGCTCAAAATATAGAATCAGAAAAATTTCCAAATATGGTTATTTGCCTTCGTGGCGATTTAGGTACTGGTAAAACAGTATTTACAAAAGGAATCGCACAAGCATTAGGAATTAGCGAAGTAATAACATCTCCAACTTTTAATATAATTAAAGAATATGATGGTGAACTTCCTCTATATCATATGGATGTATATAGACTTGATGGTAAAGTAGATGATTTAGGGTTAGATGAATATTATAAAAAAGGTGGAATTGTAGTTATAGAATGGGCAGATATGATAGAAGATTATTTGCCAGAAGAAAGATTAGATATTAGTATCAAAGCTGTTGATGAAGATGTAAGAGTACTTAAAATAACTCCACATGGAGAAAAATATGAAGAAATATGTGAGGCTGTTTTATGACATGCCTTTTTTTAGATACTTCATCAGATATTTTGGTTTTATCTTTAATTAAAGATAATAATGTAATTGATACTATTAAATTAGAATCAGCTAAAACTCATTCTATATATGCAGTAGATACATTAAAGAAAATAATTGAAAAAAATAATTTGACACCAAATGATATAGATAAAGTATTCGTAGTTAATGGTCCAGGATCTTTTACGGGTATTAGAATAGGGGTAACTATTGCTAAGACATTTTGTTATGCTTTAGGTAAAGATATCACACCTATATCTAGTTTAAAAATGAAAGTATTAGGTTTTGATGGATTTGACTATTATGTATCGTTAATGAAAGATAAAAGAGATTTATATTATTTAGGTATTTATGATAATGATTATAATACTATAAGTGAAGAGTTAATTAGTGAAAATGAAATGAATGAAAAAATTAATAATTTAAATGGTAATATTAAAAAAATAGAATCATCACTAGATACTGAATTTGATTTAGATATATTAAAAATAGTAAATTATTATGATAAAGAAATATGTGTAAATCCTCATAAAGTTAATCCTAATTATTTAAAAGAAGTGGTTTAAATGATAGAAAAAACTGATAAATATATAAATGAAATAAAAGAAATTTCGGATAATAAATCTATATTTGATAGAAATAGTCCTTTTGAAAATACTTTAGTTTATTTAGATAAAGGTAACGTATTAGGCTTTCTAATATATGATGTTATATATGAAAAAGTGGAAATAATCTACATTTTTGTTAGAAAAGAATGTAGAAATATGCATATTGGTTATAAGCTATTAAATAATTTAATAAATAGCCTAAAAGATATGGAAAACATAACATTAGAAGTCAGATGTAATAATCCATCCGCAATCCACTTATATGAAAAGATGGGATTTAAGAAAGTAGCAACTAGAGAAAAATACTATTGTGGTATAGATGGAATTTTAATGGAAAAGAAATTGTAAAGAAGTTGTCTCAAAATCAGTGAATATTTTGGGACAACTTTTCTTGAATATTTCTTTTTCATTAATTTACATTTTAAATTATACATGATAAAATAATAATGAAAAACTGAGATTCAAGCTGATATAAAATTAAAAAAATTCACAAAATTGTGGATAAGTACTTGACTTGGGGGGGGTAAGAATTAGAATATTATTAGATAATGTTAATAACTTTTAAAATAGTGGAAATAATAAATATAGAGGTGTAAATTTATGAATAATGAGCTAGAAAATGTTAAAAATAATAAAAAGAAAATAACATCAATTATAGTATTAGTAATTATAATATTAGTAATTTTATTATTGATTGGACTAGCTTATGCATATTTTAGTGATACAAAAGAAGTAACACAAAATATAACATCAAGACTTTTAAATATAGAGTTTGAAAATGGAGAAATAATAAGAGCCAGTAATTTAGAACCACTAGTAGAAAAAGAAATAGAAGATAATGCAACAACAATAACATTTAATGTAGTAAGTAAAGATGTAGATGTAGTATATTACGATATAAGTATAAGTGATATTGAAACAGAGTTAGGACTAAAAAATACATGTTTTAAATGGAGATTATATGAAACAACAAATAATGAAAATACATTATTAAATGAAGGAGACTTTAATGGAGTAGATAAAGAAAAGGTAATGGTAAAAGATCAATTAATAGACCCAAAAACACAAGAAAAGAAAAGTTATAAATTACAAATATGGCTTTCAGAAACAGAAGAAGATCAAAGTGAATTAATGGGATTAACATTTAAGGGCAAAGTAAGTATAGAAGCAAGGGATAGATTATTAAATAAAAGAAGTGGGGAAATAGCAATGTCATTAACTTAAGAGATAAAAGTACTATAAACTTTATCTCTTTTTTTGTTAAAAAAATCATTGTTATAGTAAAAAAATCAATTTTAGACATAGTTCCCCTTACCCCAAAACTTAATA
>CANQLF010000085.1 GCA_947624635.1 uncultured Bacilli bacterium
ACTATAGATGATGAGTATTATTTATTAGAAGACAATGGGCTTTTTAAAATGCAAAATCAAAATATTTATTATTTTAGAGGACATGCAAGCTATGGAAGAACGCATTATACGCCAAAGTCTTATGTATATTTTGGTAAAGTAAAAGATGGCAGGTATGCAGGTAGATCAATTGGATGGAGAATATTAAGAATAAATGCTGATGATAGCGTAACTTTGATTTTAGATTACATTTCCCAGACAAACATAGAAGAATTTTTTCGTGGCGTTGAGTATAGTGACACAGGAAGTACAAAATATTCAGAAAGTAATGTAAAAAAAGTTTTAGATGGATGGTATGAAAAGACATTTAGTGAAGAAGAAAAAGCATTAATACAAGAAACAGAATTTTGTAATGATACAGATGGGGACAAAGTATTAGAAAGATTAAATAAAGAAAATCCAGAACCAACACTAGAATGTAGTGAAGAATATAAAGTAAAAGCATTTATAGGATTACCAACTGCAGATGAAGCTGTTCTTGCTGGTGGATTATTTAATAAAAGTAGAATTTTCAATCATTCATATATCGGTAACACATTCCTTATGACAGCAACTTCAGAAAATAAAATAGCGTATATGAACGGATCTATAATGTCATGGACTTCAAATTCATCAACACCATGTAATATATTACCAGTAATAACAATAAAACCAGGAACTAAAATAAGTAGTATTATATATTATTGGTGAAGATAATACCATAACAATATGAAGAATATGTAATAGGACCTGAAGTATAATATTTAAAATGGAATTGTTAATTAGTTTTTAAAAAACTTATTTATTTACTTACTTTTTTGAGTAGTATCATTTCGATACTTCTCTTTTTTGAAATAAGAAATTGTATTATTATTAATCTATATTCTTTTGTAAACTTTTAAAAATGAAAAAGTAATGATTGTATAATTATTAAAAGTGATATTTTTTATCATTCTTTTGACTATGATATACTTTACAATTTATAATAATAAAGAATATTTTAATACTAATTTTAATATATTATAGAAATAATAAATGTTTTAATAAAAAATTATATTGCTTTTATTTATTAGAAAAATAGGAAATACGTTAGTTATTGACAAACCAAAGAAAAGTGCTTATAATATGAATCACACTATTAAAATAGTGATTTTTGGTGGGGTTAAAATGAATAATATTAAAGAATTTAAAGAAAAATTTGAACAAAAAATATTGGAATCCAGTAAGATTGTAATAGTTCCGCATAGTGGTATTGATTTTGATGCGATAGCTTCTGCAATAGCAATATCTTTAATTGCTAGAAAATTTAATAAACCAACTTGTATTATAGTAAATGATCCATCTTATAAAATTAATCATGGAGTTCAAACAATTATAAATGAAGTTATAAATGATATTTCTATAATAAATAGTAATACTTATATGAGAAGCAGAAATTATGAAGAATCATATCAAAATAAATTTAACGATTTATTTGTTTTAGTTGATTTTAATAGTTATGATATGTTAAGTTTAGATAAAGATTTTTTAATGAATAATAAAACAGTTATAATAGATCATCATATAGAAAATGAAAAAACTATACCTTCTGATATCAAATATATAAATCAAAATTCATCTAGTGCATCTGAAATTCTTTCAATGTTGCTTTGTATGTTTAAAGTTAAAAAAACTAAAGATATTGCAAATTACTTGCTTGCAGGCATTTATTTAGACACAGATAAATTAAGTAAAAATATAACATCAAGTACAATGCGTCTTGTCTCTAATTTATTAAAACATGGTGCAAGTATGAATTATGTAACTGAACTATTTGCAGAAGATTTTATAAGTGATAAAAAAGTGTTAGAATTAGTTAGTAAGTCTTCAATAATTACATATTGCATAGCTATAGCGACTGCAGATGATGATATAGAATATACAAAAGAAGAATTAGCTAAAGTTGCAGATTATTTATTAAGATATAAAGCAGACGCATCATTTGCGATAGGTAATATTGGTGATAATAAAATATCTATTAGTGCAAGAAGTAAAGATAAAGTTGACGTTGGATTAATTATGCATGAACTTAATGGTGGTGGTACAAAGTTTTCTGCTGCTACTAAATTGGATAATATTACAGTAGAAGAAGCTAGTAAAATACTTAAAAAAATTATAGAGCCACCATATTATATAAATGAATAAAATAATAAAAAATAATAGTTAATTTAAAATATTTTCTAAATATACTAAAAAGGGATTTTAAAAATCTCTTTTTTTTGATAAAATAGTTATACGGATAATCCAAATGAGGTGTTGTATATGGGTAAAATAATATCATTGGTAAATCAAAAAGGTGGAGTAGGTAAAACAACGACTAGTATTAATTTAGCCGCTTCATTAGGTTATTTAGGAAAAAGAGTACTATTAGTAGATTTAGATCCACAAGGTAATACTACGACTGGAGTAGGAATTAATAAAGGTGATATAGACAAAAGTATCTATAATGTTTTAATAGGTGAAACACCAATTAATGATGTAATAATTAAAACTAAATTTAAAAATTTACATGTTATTCCTGCAACTATAAACCTTGCAGGAGTAGATATAGAATTAATTGAAAAAAGTAGATATCAAACTGGTTTTTCTAGAAGTGAACAATTAAAAAATAATATAATTAAAATAAAAGATTATTATGATTTCATATTAATTGATTGTCCACCATCATTAGGTATTTTAACTACTAATGCACTTACAGCAAGTGATTCAGTTATAATACCAGTACAATGTGAATTTTTTGCACTAGAAGGTATAATGCAACTTTTAAATAGTATTATGTTAGCTCAAAGAAACTTAAATCCTAACTTAGATATAGAAGGAGTATTACTTACAATGCTAGACTCTAGAACTAATTTAGGATTAGAAGTTGTAGAAGATATAAGAAGTTATTTTAAAGAAAGAGTATATGACACAATAATTCCAAGATTAATTAGACTTACTGAGGCTCCTTCTCATGGCAAACCAATATTAGTACATGATCCAAAGAGTAGAGGAACTGAAGCATATATAAATTTAGCCAAGGAGGTTATAGAAAGAAATGGAACAGAAGCGTAGAGCGTTAGGTAAAGGATTAGAACAACTATTTAATAATGAAGTATTAGATTTTTCTCAAATTGAAGAAAAAATAGTAGAAGAGACTGCAAAAGATGAAATAGTTGAATTAAAACTTACAGAATTAAGAAGTAATCCTTATCAACCACGTATATATTTTGATGAAGAAGCATTACAAGAACTTGCTGACTCAATAAAAGAACACGGTGTATTTCAACCTATAATTGTTAAAAAAAGTATTAAAGGTTACGAAATAGTTGCAGGAGAAAGAAGAGTAAAAGCAAGTATTAAAGCAGGACTTGAAACAATACCAGCAATCATAAAAGATTTTACAGATGAAGAAATGATGCAAATAGCTTTGCTTGAAAACTTACAAAGAGAAAATTTAAGCGCAATAGAAGAAGCAAAAGCATATCACGACATAATTAATTCATTAAACATAACACAAGAAGAATTAGCTAGAAGAGTAGGTAAAAGTAGAAGTCATATAACAAATATGATTGGACTTTTAAGATTGCCTTTAAATGTTAAAAAAATGATTAATTCAAAACAAATAAGTATGGGGCATGCTAGAGTATTAAGTAAATTAGAAAATACAGAAAAAATGGAAGAGCTAGCAAATCGTGTAGTAAAAGAAGATTTAAGTGTTAGAACTCTTGAAGAATTAGCTAACGGTAGTGATATTAAAAAGAGTGTACCAAATACAAGGCAACATAAAGCTAGACCATATTTATATGTAGAAGAAAAAATGAAAGAAAAATTTGATTCTAAAATAAAAATATCAGATAAAAAAATAGAAATATCTTTTAATTCTAAAGAAGATTTAAATAGAATACTAGAAATAATGGATATTAAAATAGATTAGGGGGTATAAGTAAATGTTTGATACATTTATAAAATTTATAACTCACGAAAGATTTATTAAAACTGTAATTATTTTGGCTTTATTAATTGCAATATATTTTGTATTTAAAAATATATTAAATAAAATATTAAACTTACAAACCAAAAGAGTAAATATAGATATTAAAAAGTTTAATACACTTAGAACATTATTTGTAAATATAGCTAAATACTTTCTAATATTTATAGGAATATTAATAATATTAAATGAATGTGGAGTTCCTGTTGCAACTATAGTTGCAAGTTTAGGTGTAGTAGGTGTAGTAATAGGTTTATCACTTCAAGATATATTAAAGGATTTCTTTTCGGGAATATTTATATTAATTGAAAATCAATTTTCAGTTGGAGATACGATTGAAATTAATGGCTTTAAAGGAGAAGTTGTTTTTCTAGGACTTAAAAGCACTAGAATTAAAAAATATACTGGAGAAATATTAATTGTGTCAAATAGAAATATCACTGAAGTAATAAATTATAGTAAATCTAATTCACTAGCTATGGTAGATATATCAATTTCTTACGGGGAAGATATAGATAAAGTACAAGATATATTAAATAAGACGTGTGAAAAGCTAAGTAGCGAAATTAATAATTTAAAAGGTAATGTAGAAGTACTAGGAGTAGAAAAATTAGCTGATTCATCAGTTGTATTTAGAATAACTGCCCTTACTAAATCTATGATGCATTATGATGTACAAAGAATAATTTTAAAAGAAGTTAAAAAAGCATTAGATAAAAA
>CANQLF010000086.1 GCA_947624635.1 uncultured Bacilli bacterium
AGTTACTCCTATTGTACTTAATACTGTTGCGATAACTGATACAACTATTATTATCATTTGTTTATTTATTTCTTTTTCACCAAGGCTATTATCAATATAAAATTTATTTTTTATTTTATCTTTCATTTTATCACCTTTTTCTTATTATATTAACATTATACAATTTTTATTTATTTTTTACAACGTTCATTAAATAATTTTGATTAAATCTAAATTCTCAAAGTATATTGCATAAAATTTACTTTGAATTCTTCTTTCATTTTAAAAATATACTCTTTTGGGGTAGTTTTTAATTTGATTTTTATTTATATTGATTTTGAATTCTAGTGTTTTTAGAATTGGAAGTATTATGATTATAAACGAATCTAGATGAACCAATAAAACTATTGATCTTACTTGTTTGTTCATCATCAGGATACAATCTAAATTTATAAGCTTTTAACATAGCCAAAACTTCCTCTATTTGTTACTTACAAATTAAACATACCATATATATGTGTTTTTATTGTCAAGAGGTTAACTTATGTTTTTTCATTTTTTTCTAGAACTTTATATAAAAAAATTGCAAATAAAAAGATATTTCAAACTTTGAATTTAAAATATCTCTTTAAATCATTTATTACTTTATTAAGATAATGTTACTACTACATCTTTTTCTTTATATTGTCTTCCATTTACATAGCTAACTGTTAAAGTAACTTTATCTCCTTTTTTAAGATCATACAATACACTTTGTATATCACTTAATGCTGTTACTTCTTTGCCATTTATTTTAGTTATAATGTTACCTATTTCCAAATCTGATTTATCAGCACCACTACCTGAAACTATTCTTGAAACATAGAACCCTGCAGGCATATTGTAAGCATTTTCATCTTCTATTATATAACCTTCTATACCTATTGTTACAGCTTCATCTTCTTCACCATTCATTAGTGATGTAATAAGCTCACTTACATTAGATATAGGTATAGCAAATCCCATTCCTTCTATACTAGCTCCTGATGTCATAGCGTTTGATGAGTATTTAGCAGAATTAATTCCTACTACTTCACCTTTACTATTTAATAGTGCTCCACCGCTATTTCCACCATTGATTGCTGCATCTATTTGAATCATTTTACTTGTATAATTATCGACTGATACTTCTCTATCTAAGGCACTTACAACACCAGTAGTAACTGATTGCCCGTAACCTAGGGCATTACCTATTGCGATAATTCCATTTCCAACTTTTAAAGTAGTAGAATCTCCCATAGTAGCTATTTTAATTGATTTTAAAGTTTCACTATCAATATCTTTTAAAGATACTGATATAACTGCGACATCTTTTCTTTCAGATGTTCCAACAACCTTTGCATCATAACTTTTTTCATTTATAAATTGAACTGCTAATTCTTCTGCATCAGCAATTACATGGTTATTAGTAAGTATTAGAATATCTGAATCAGTTTTACTGATAATTATACCTGAACCTGCACCTTCTGAGTATTGTTGTCCTCCAAAAAAACTAGGCCCAAATGTACCAGAAGAAATTAACGTTTTACTTGTAATTGCAACTATTGATGGCATTACATTTTCAACTACTTCAGATACATCTGTCATATATACTCCTTTTGTAGGAGTATCACTAGTTTCAGTATATTTAAGTTCTATTTTTTCTTTAGTTTTATTTTCAAAAATTGAACTAACTGTTTTATAAATTTTATTTCCTACTATGAAAATTGCGATTAAAATCATACAAGCTACTACTATGATAGTTACAAGTTTTATAATTTTATCTTTTTTTTCTTTTTGTTCTATCACTTTTACTTCTTCTTTTTTAGATTCTTTTTCATTTGACATATATATACACCTTCCAACTCTATAAATATAATAAACAAATATTAAAGAAACATTAAAAAATTATATTTTAAACAAAATTTTAAAAGTTGTATAACCATCTTTAGAGAATGCTATTATCTTACCATCATGACTTTCTACAATATTTTTAGCAATCGCTAACCCTAAGCCATATCTATTACTTTTACGATTATGACTTTTATCACTTCTATAAAATCTTTCAAATATTTTTTCATAATCATCTGGATTAATAGATTCTCCTTCATTTATAACTTCTAATTTTATTTCTTTTGTATTTTTAGATAAATTTACTTTAATAGTACTATTATTAATACTATGACTTATTGCATTGTCTATTAATATAGATACAAGTTCATCTATACTTTCTTTGTTACACATAAAATTAATTTTTTCATCTATATTAGTTTCTATTTTAACATTTTTTTCAAAAGCTAAGCTCTCAAAAGTTAAAGCTCTTTTTTCTACTATCATAGATAAATCATTTTCACTAACATTTTCTTTATTAAGAAAATTTTCTGATTTAGATAAATCAAGTAATCTTGTAATTAAATTATTCATTCTATCAGATTCACTTTTTAAATTATTAATCCATTTTTCATTTTTCTTATTTACATCAATTGAATCAACACTAGCCATCATAACAGCAAGTGGAGTTTTTAACTCATGTGATGCATTAGCAACAAACTCTTTTTCTCTATTAAAACTTTCAACTACTGGTTCAGTAATCCATTCGGTTATTTTTTTAGAAATAAAATATATAAGTACTTCTAAAGCTAAAACTAAGAATATTGAAATTAATAAATTAATAATTAGATTATTTCTAGTATTTTTAATATTTATTATTGTTAAAAAATTTCCATAATTAAAGTTATAAGCATAACTTCTTAGATATAGGCATCCTACTTTTATTTTACTTTTGTTATTTTTATTAATAATCTTATATGCTTCATTTAACACATCATTATTAACAATATTATCACTATGGCTTATTTTAAGCATAACATTATTATTTCTATCTAATATAAATGTATATACTTCATAATCCATAACTTTTCTGTTATATATTTCAGTATTACTACTTAATTTTCTAATATCTTCATCAAATGGATTATCCTCTTCATTTAAAATATTTCTCATTTTAGTAAGATTATTTAATATGCCATAATATTCTCTTCTATACGTTTGAACATTAAATATAATTGTAAAAAAACACGCGAATAAAGATATAATAGAAAATATAGTAAAGAATGTTTTCTTTTTTAAATCGTTCATCTTTATTCCTCCAATTTATATCCTAAATTTCTTACTGATTTTATACCTACTTTTGAACCTATTATTTTTATTTTTTTTCTTAAGAAAGATAGATAGGCTTCTAAATTATTAGATTCATAATCAGTATCTATACCCCAAACTTTATCATAAATTTGTTCTTTAGATATAATTTGTTCTTTATTATTCATAAAATATTCTAGTAATAAAAATTCTCTATAGGGAACATTTATAGATTCAGATGTAGCTGTACATGTTAGAATAGATGTTCTAATATTTAATGATAAATCACTATATTTTATAACGTCCTTATTAATATTTTCTTTATTTCTTAATTGAGCATTTACTCTAGCTATTACCTCTTCTACGTGAAAAGGTTTAGTAACATAATCATTTGCGCCATAATCAAAGCATGATAATTTATCATCTAATCCACTTTTAGCAGTAAGCATAATTACTTTTGAATTTATATTATTTTCTTTAATCTTTTTAAGTATTTCTACTCCACTTATTTTAGGCAGCATTATATCTAATATTATTAAATCATATATATTAGTAATTGCATTATATAATCCTTCTTCGCCATCTAAACTTATATCAACTTCATATTTTTCTTTTTTTAGCTTTGTAGCAATTACATCAGCTATTACTTCTTCATCTTCTACTACTAATATTCTCAATGTATCATCTCCAATAATTTATATTATTTAAAAACATATAATTCAATAATATTATATCACTTATTAAACAAATAGATAGATTTATATTTAAGTTTTATTATTCATCTTTATTAATTTCTGATTCATATAATTTTTTATAGTTTTCACAATTTTTAAGTAATTGTTCATGTGTACCTTCTGCTTCTACCTTTCCATCTTCTATATATAAAATTCTATCAGCATTTATTATTGTTGAAAGTCTATGAGCAATTATTAATATAGTATATTCATTTTTCATATTATCTATTGCTTTTTGTATTTTATCTTGAGTTTCATTATCTAAAGCACTTGTTGCTTCATCAAATAGAATTATTTCCGTTTTTTGAATTAAAGCTCTTGCGATTGCTAGTCTTTGTTTTTGACCACCTGATAAATTTATACCACCTTCTCCAATTATCGTGTCGTATTTATCAGGTAAGCTTTCTATAAATTCATCAAGACAAGCAAGAGTACATGCTTCTTTAATTTCTTTATTAGTAACATCACTTTTTACTAATCTCATATTTTCTTTAATACTTAAATTAAATATATATGGATTTTGACTTATTATAGTAATATTACCACGAATAGACTCTCTATCAAGTTCAACTATATCAATACCGTCTATAGTTATTTTACCTTTTTTAATATCATACATTTTACAAAGTAAATTAAATATAGTAGTTTTACCAACACCACTTTTACCTACAAAAGCAACAGTTTCATTTGCGTTTATCTTAAAATTAATACCTTTTAATACTTTCTTTTTATCATAAGAAAATTCTACATTTTTAAATTCAAAATT
>CANQLF010000087.1 GCA_947624635.1 uncultured Bacilli bacterium
CAGAAAAAATATCTAAATTATATATAAATGGCGATAAATTAGTAAAAAGCAATTTGGAAAAGAAATAATTGATTTTATATTTAGCAAGGAGTTGTAATGAAAAATGAGTAAATTTGAAAAAACTAGTCATGGTATCGATTCTGATTGGATAAGAGAAAATGAGACAAAAGAAGGGCCTTTTTATGAAGAATTGGATCCAGATGATAGTAAATTAAGTGAAGTATATAGATATTCAAATAAATTTGTTATTGATTATATGATTCAACATTACATAAATAAATGTAAAGAAAAAATTAATGATTCTAGGGAAATATTATTAAATAATGACTTTAAAAAACATATTGAACAACAAGAATACAATAAGTATGTAAAAGAATTTAATGAACTTATAGATATATTTAGTAATACTTATAAAATAAATAATTCCGAAGAAAGATTAAACAAATTAGAAAATATTAATGATAAATTATTGGAATTTAACCTAGTTATTAGTGAAAAAATGTTTTCTATTCAATTAATGATGGATTTAGAAGCAAATAACACAAATTCAAGAGGTTATAAAAAAGTTAATGTAAATGAATATGTAAAAGAAGGTTTAGAAAATGGTACTTTAGTACCAAGAAAAGCTGAAAAGTTTGCTAGAATTATTGCTAAACAAGGAAAAGTAGGAGAAAAAGTAATATCTTGGAGTGTAGATGATAATGGTAATGAAGTAGAAGAAAAAGTAGATATGGTGTCATTAGATGAAAAAACAAATGAACCTGGTTGGATTGCTACAAAGGTTGATGAACAAGGTAATGCTATAATTGATGAAAATGGACATTTAAATCAATGGATTATAAGTGATTCTACATTTAAACAAAAATATGAAATAGATAATGAAAACCCCGTACTATTTAAACCTAAAGGCGGACCACAAGTTTTTGTTCAAATTAGTGATAATATAATCCTAGATCAATGGGGACAAGAAATGAAAATAGCACGTGGAGGATTCATTAATATTACTAACATAGATGATATGTATGGAATAAGTGAAAGAGATTTCAAAGACACTTATAAATTTACTGATTCAGAAGAAAAAATACTTTGATAATGAAATACATATATGTATTTTATTTTTCAATTAAACTATAGAATACTAAAAAAATATTTTAAGAAATTTGGTGATTAAAAAATGGAAAATGATCTTAGTGTTTTTAAAATTTTTACATTATACATTGGATTAATGTTTGATCCACCTATAAATTATGATAGTCAAAACGGTGAATCTGATTGGATAAAAAAAGTAAATGAAAGAATAAAGAAACTTAAGAATAATGGAGACGATTATAATACTTTTATACATAATATGTCTCTTAGTTATTTTATTAAGGGTAAAACTGAGGAAACAATAATTAAAACATTAAATGAATACTTTCCGTCTATATTAAAAGATGTAATAAAATTTTTATGTGTTTCAAATAACTATGATTGTTTAACAAATATAGTAAATTGTATAGATAAATATTTTCCAGATAAACATGAGGAAACATCAAATATAATTAAACAATATTTTAAAGCTCAAATTGTAGAGGAATATAAAAAAGGAACCTATCAATATTTTGACCTAGAAAAAGATTATAGTGATTATAATAAGGTACAAGATATATCAAACTTGTCAAAGCAAGAAAGAAATGCTAAATTACATGAGTTTTCCGAAAATTCTGAAGCATTAGAAAAATGTTTAAAAATTTTTTGGGATAGAGGGATAAAAACTATAGCATGTTGTAAGGGAAGTCATATATCAAATAATGCTAGTAAACAACTTTCAATATGTTCTGTTGCTTATATTGCATTTGATCCTAATAGTGAATGGCATCAATATTTATCAAAGGAAATTATAGAGAATAAATATGTGGAAATTAATGATAATGTAATATATTATTATGGGCCATGTCACGATGATTTTTTTAGAAAATTAAGTTTAGATGTTTTATTAGGCAAAAAAAATAACAAAAGTTTAATTGCTAAAAAATTAATTCCTTTAAGTGATGATGAATTTGAAAAGTTATTACATAAATCATTTTTAATAAGTTTGAATGAAATAGGTTTTGACGATGAACAAATTAAAGAAATTTATAATGCTCATTTAGAATTTAGCGATAGACTTCTTCTAAAAAAATTATCTCTAGCTAAAAATTCGAGCGAGGAAAAAGAAATATTTAATTTAAATCATTTAGCATTTATTAGATATTGTGATATCTTATTATCATGCGTTATTAAAAATAATGAATTAATTAAAAGTAAAAACATTAAACAATAAAAAAAGTTTAAATGAAATATAATAAGATATAAATTAAGAAGGAATATACTTAAAATATATTAGAAATTAATGTTGTTGATTATATAAATATCAACAACATTTTTATCTATTTTCATTTGATAAAATTAGTGCTTCATAAATTATCCGTTTATTTTATATACTTTAATAGGTGATAATATGCATGATATAACTGTACCTCTAATACTTACAACAATATCAGGATTATCTACTATGATAGGTGCGATAATCATTTTTATGTCAAAAAACAAAAATACTAAAATATTAGTATTTTCACTTAGCTTTGCTGCAACAATAATGTTAGGTATAAGTATTACAGATTTAATACCAACCGCATATTCATTTCTAATTAAACACTATAATATATTAATAATAATTTTATTTATAATATTAGGAATGGCTTTTACATTTTTAATAGATGAATATATACCAACTAATAATGATAAAAATAATAATCTATATAAAATAGGAATATTTTCTATGCTTGCAATATGTTTACATAACATTCCAGAAGGTATAATAACATTTATTTCAACCTATGAAAATCTTACATTAGGTATATCTTTAACAATTGCGATTGCGCTACATAATATTCCTGAAGGTATTTCAGTATCTTTACCGATTTATTATAGTACGAACTCAAAGTTTAAAGCATTACTTTATACTTTTATATCAGGTATATCAGAAGTAGTAGGGGGACTTTTAATATATTTATTATTTAGAAATTATATAAATGATTTTATATTAAATTTTATATTACTTTTTGTAGCTGGTATGATGAGTTATTTATCAGTAGTAAAATTACTTCCTGAAGCTTTAAGTAATAAAAAATACAAACTCACTATTCTTTCTATACTAATAGGAATTTGTATTCTACTTATCAATCATTTCTGCTTTTAATCTTTAAAAATTATTTTAGATTTAATTTCATTATCAATCATATTATATGTTTTATTTAACCCTTCTACTAAATAATAAATATAAATTAATTTAAGTTCATTAAATCTATCTTTATTGCTATAATCACTAAACTTAGTAATTAATTGTACATCAATTTTCTTTTTAATATTATTTAAATATTTCTTACCCTTATTATTTAACCCCAATACTCTAATATATTTAATATTTAAATCATTATCTTTCTTTTTAAAAGAAGTCAATATATGCATAAACATTCTAGATAATTTATTGTAAGTATATCTTTTTGTTTTAACATTATTAATAAGCTCTTCATAACTATTTGATTTATAGATATATTTTTTAATTCTACCATCTATTCCTTCATCTACAGTTAAATATTCATCTAAGTTATCTATATTAGAAATAATTTGATATTTTAATATTTGATAATAATCTTCTATAGAAAATATTTTATTTTTATTTTTTAATATATCATAAGTAATAGGTGGAACAAACTTTTTAACATCTTCCTTATTTTTTATTTTTTCCCTAATATTAGATGCACTTACTATTTTCTCATTACTTTTAGTATCATGATAATTGTTAGTTCTTTTAATAGATATAGGTGTAATCTTATAATCATTTTTTATAATTTGTTTTATATAAGACAAAGCAAGTAAATCATTTGGAGAATTAATTTCTATATTAGTTATACTTTTCAAAGCTTTGGATAGTGCAGTAGGATAATTAACACCTTCATCTAAAAGTTCTTGAACCTTTTTATTATAATCTTTATTTTCCAATTGAATTTTAGCTAACTTTACTAAATTATCTACATTATCAGATTCACTACCAAATACCAATGTATCAACATTAAATTTATTTAAAATGTTTAATGCACCATAAGCAAATATATCTGCACTTTGTACTGCAAAATTATAAGGTAGTTCTAACACTATATTTATTCCATACTCTAAAGCTATTTTAGTTTTTTCATATTTATTTAAAATGCTTATCTCGCCACGTTCAAGATAATTTCCAGACAAAACTAATACAATAATAGAATCTTTATACATTTCCTTTATTTTATTTAAATGATATAAATGTCCATTATGAAATGGATTATATTCACATATTATACCAACAACATTCACATTAATCACTTCTTTTCAATTTAATATTCTATCATAAATACCATTTTTTTGTTACTATTCACAGTTGAATAAATAAGGATACGCCGAAAAGGGATTAAAAACAAAGTTTTTTAATCTTTTTT
>CANQLF010000088.1 GCA_947624635.1 uncultured Bacilli bacterium
ATCCAGAACCAACACTAGAATGTAGTGAAGAACATAAAGTGAAAGCATTTATAGGATTACCAACTGCAGATGAAGCTGTTCTAGCTGGCGGATTATTTAATAAATTTATAAATTTCAATAATCCATATATTGCCAACACAGTACTTATGACAGCAACTTCAGAAAATAAAATAGCTTGTATTTCAGGAGGTTCTATAAATTCATCTGGCGCAAACACAAATTCAACATTTTATGTATTACCAGTAATAACAATAAAACCAGGAGCTAAACTTTTAGATAGTATTACATATAATGGAAGTATATATCCATCACAATATGGAGCATATATAATTGGACCTGAAGAATAATATTTAATTTAAAATAAAAATAAGAATGTTAAAATACAATAATCATTCTTATTTTTATTATGTGACTCTTTCGAGTAAAATACATACAACAAGTTTAGTTAAAAAAATGTAAAAAAATTAAGCGATTATCATATATTTTTGCTTTTATTTTAATATTTTGTTATAATAAGTTTAGAAAATTAAAACTAAAGGGTGATAAGAAATGGCAACTAAATATGATGAAAAATCGATAAAAATATTAGAAGGATTAGAAGCAGTAAGAAAAAGACCTGGTATGTATATAGGTTCTACTGATAAAAGAGGATTACATCACTTAGTATGGGAAATAGTTGATAATGGTATTGATGAGTGTATCAATGGATATGGATCACACTTAAAAATAACTATAAATAAAGATGGAAGTGTAAGTGTAACTGATGAAGGAAGAGGTATACCAACAGGTATGCATGAAAGTGGTAAATCAACTCCAGAAGTTATATATACAGTATTACATGCAGGTGGTAAATTTTCTGAAGGTGGATATAAAGTTTCAGGAGGACTTCACGGTGTTGGTGCATCAGTAGTTAATGCATTATCTAAATGGATGGAAGTTACAACTAGACGTGATGGTGAAGAATATTATATTAGATTTGAAAATGGTGGACATACAACTGTACCTTTAAAGAAAATAGGTAATACTAAAAAAACAGGAACAACAGTTACATTTATGCCTGATGATAAAATATTTTCTTCTACTACATTTTCTTTTACAACTATATGTGAAAGAATGCAAGAGTCTGCATTTTTAATTGCAGGACTTACTATTGAAGTAGAAGATATAGAAGATGAAAAAAAAGAAGTATTTTATTATGAAAAAGGATTAGAAGCATTTATTGAATATTTAAATGAAAATAAAAAACCTTTAAATAATGTATTTAGTTTTTCCGATACAAAAGATAAAATAGAAGTCGATATCGCACTTCAATATACAGATAGTTACAATGAAAATATAGTATCTTTTGTTAATAATGTTAAAACAACTGATGGTGGTAGTCACGAAGTAGGTTTTAAAACAGCTTTAACGAAGGTATTTAATGAATATGCAAGAAGTAACAACTATTTAAAAAATAAAGATTCAAATTTCGATGGTAATGATGTAAGAGAAGGACTTACTGCAGTAATATCTTTAAAAATTCCAGAAAACTTATTACAATTTGAAGGACAAACAAAAGGAAAATTAGGTACTCCTGCTGCACGTACTGTAGTTGATGCGATAACTTATGAAAAAATGAAGTTCTTCTTAGAAGAAAATAAAGAAATTGCAACTAAAATACTAAATAAAGCAGTTACAAGTAAACAAGCAAGAGAAGCAGCACGTAAAGCAAGAGATGAGATGCGTAAAGGAAAAAGTAATAAAAAAGAAAAAATATTAAGTGGTAAACTTACTCCTGCACAAACCAAAAACCCTATGAAAAAAGAATTATTTTTAGTCGAAGGAGATTCTGCAGGAGGTAGTGCAAAACAAGGAAGAGATAGAAAATTTCAAGCAGTATTACCACTTAGAGGAAAAGTTTTAAATTGTGAAAGAGCAAAACTAGAAGATATTTATAAAAACGAAGAAATAGGCACAATGATAACAACTATAGGTGCAGGTGTTGGAGCTGAATTCGATGTTAAAGATTCACAATATGATAAAGTAATAATAATGACCGATGCCGATGATGATGGAAGCCATATTCAAATACTTTTATTAACATTTTTCTATAGATTTATGAGACCTTTAATAGAAAATGGACATTTATATATCGCAATGCCTCCATTATATAAAATATCTTACTCACAAAAAGATTTCTGTTATGCATGGACTAAAGAAGAATTAGATGAAATAATAGCAAAACGTAAAAATTATCAATTACAAAGATATAAAGGATTAGGGGAAATGAATGCAGATCAATTATGGGAAACTACGATGAACCCTGATACTAGAAATTTAATACAAGTAAAAATAGAAGATATAGCTTTAGCAGAAAAACGTGTAAGTGTTCTAATGGGAGATAACGTTGAACCAAGAAAAGAATGGATAGAAGAAAACGTAGAATTCTCACTAGAAGATAATTATAAAATTAATTAGAATTAAAAGGGTGTGTGAAGTATGTATGTAGATTTAATTATATTAATAGTATTTTTAGTACTAATAGTAGTTTATTCAAAAAGATTCCAAACTTATATTTTTGGACTTGGAATGACTGATATATTTTTTAGAATATTAGAATTTCTAAAAAACAATATTCCAATTAAAGGAATAAAAGGAGAACTTAGTAAATATGTTCCATCTTCTATTCCAAATATAATAAATAAGTATACAGATGGAACAATTAGTTTACTTCTTATTTGGGCATACGTAATAGTAATGATAATATTCTTATACTTTATTGGAGTAATATTCTTTAAAAGGAAAAAAATAAGTTAATAAAAATAATTGATACATTAAAATATATTAATTCTAAAAAAGAAAAAAGAATATAAATAATAAAAATAATCTATTTATATTCTTTTATTTTAGGTTTATTGTTTTGTTCTTTAACAGCAGTATTTAATACACTTTTTATTTTATAAAAGTCTTGTGATGGAATATTATAAGTTAATTTTGTCATTACATTTTCATTAATACCAACGCATTCATAACTAGTTCTAAATCTATCTGGATTATGATAATAGTCTAATGTGCAATTATTAACATTTATGAAATATAATCCTATCTCATTTAATATATCTGTCCCTTTTTCAAGATTATTTAATTTAAAACTAATACTAAATGGTGTATTTGCCTCATCTTTATAAACTTTTATATCAAATTTATAATAATCATCAATTTTATTACTATATTCTAATTCTAGTCTATAGTAATGAGATTTATTTTGCAAATTTAAATCATGTAACATATCAATAATAGTATAGACTAATTCTTTTTTCTTTAACGCTTTTGTAATTTGAATTTCATCTTTAGATAAATTACTATAATTTATTCTTTTTTTATAATAATTATATTTTTTATCAATTAAACTTTGAAATTTTAATAATTCTTCTTCATCTTTTTTATCATGTATTATAGAATATAAATTAACATGGTGATTAGTTATAATATGATGATTAGAAAATTTTAATCCATTTTTAGAATATCGTTTATATTTAAATGCAGCAAATTCTAAATCATCATTTTCTAAAAAATGATTTCTTATACTATTAAAAATTCTAAATCCAGTTTTCTCATCTTTTAATTTAAAATTAAAATTAAATAATTTGCCTTTATTTTGTAAAGAGGTATATTCTATTGAAACTTTAAATGTTGTAAAATTTTCATCTGAATTTCTATAATAATCTAAAATTATATCATAAGATTTAAGATCACTATCTTCTTCAATTAAATTTAATTCTTGTAGTTGATCCATAATTTTTTTAATATATTTCATTTTGATAGTTGCCTTACATAGTTGCAATTCATCTTTATCCATAAATTTCTATCTCCTTTTTTTTGCGAACGGAAATTAATAATATCATATAATTTATTTATTTGTCAAGAAAAAAACAGTGATATTTCATCACTGCTTGGTTATTTATTTTATGCGACTTCTTCTGTTTTTTTGTATTTTTTCGCTTCTCTTGTACTCATTTTAACTGTTTCACCATTAATAGTTACGTTTTGTAAGTTTGGCTTTTGTATTTTTCTAGAAGTTTTTAAAGAAAATGGACGATTATTACCAAACATTGGTTTTTTATTAGTTACTTTTTTAGCCATGTAAATTCCTCCCTCGTTTGATTACTTAAT
>CANQLF010000089.1 GCA_947624635.1 uncultured Bacilli bacterium
ATCGCTCTTGCTTTTTCTATTCTCACCCGTATAACGGGTGGTTTTGTATGTGACTCAAAAGAGTCACATAATAAAAAGAATAAGGTTTCAATCCTTATTCTTTTACTATAAATGCATTTGGAATATTTCTCATACCGCTAGGGGTTGCAGCAACAGGGTTATTCATAACCTTGTTTTTTACTACGAGTGTGGATGATGAGCCCCCATCTAAATTAGCAGCATTGTAAGCTCCATAATTACTCATAATATCTTGACAATCTTTTATACTAGCTCCAACACTAGCTGCTCTTCTACCATCTATGACTAACATTAATATAATTCCATCTTTTCTTTGACCTATTACAGTTCTAGGACCATATCCCCAGCCACCATTTCCATATATAGCGGACTTTTTACCATTTATTATTAAGAATGGTCCAAATTGTATTGCATCTCTAATATTATTTTTCTTTGCCTGTTCTAATGTCATATTTCCAAGTAATAATTTATTGTCATAAGTAAGTCCAATTAAATTACCTTTTCCATGGTTTTCAAAATCGTATAAAACTTTACCATCTTTAATAGTTAAACCAACAGGTATTCCACCTTGACTTTTCCAATCTGGATCATAAAATCCACCACCATTAATAGCAACCACTGCGCCATTATCTTTTGCCATTTGTGTAATTAATTGCCCTGTACTTCCTAAATATTTAGAATGTACTATTTTAACTTTTGATGGATCATATACTGCAACTAAATATCCTTTAAAGCTACTTCCTTTTATATCTATTACTTTATATAAATCATTACCTTCATCTTTTTTTAATATTTGTTCTTCATATTTATTAGCATAATTACTTATTCTTTTATCATATGTTTTAATTTGTATATCATCTAAATTACTAATATCCCCACTATTAATAATTTTATTTTTTGCTAAAACCTTATTTATTGTTTCCTCACTATAAAACCACGTTGCTAAGTATTGATGGTGTAATGTTGTCATTGCAGTTGTAATTAAAGTTTCTCTAAAGAAAGACCAGGGACCATAAAGTAAAAATAATCCACTACCAAAGAAAAAAACAAATACTGAAGATATTATAATGGTTACTTTCTTCCATCTTGCCATCTTTTTCTTTTTTCTTTTAAACTTCTTATCACTATTTAATAATTTTTCATCAACTAAATCATGTAAAACTTCCGTTTTGAAATTGTTATATTCCATAATGCTACCTCTTTATTCTTTCCCTAGATATATTCCATCATTATTATAATCTATATAATTAGTATATTTATCACTAATATATTTGTCCATTTTGTTATATTTTTTATCTTTATTATTATCAACCCATTCATTATAAGAATCGATATTTTGATTATATAATTCTATATCTTGTACAAAAGAATTAATTATAATTTCATAATTACTACTAAATGAATCACAACTTACTTCTACATCTTTATTAATAAAATTAACATTTTCACAATTTTCTTTTAAATTATTAGAATCGTTATCTAACTTTTCTACTTCTTTTTCATAATCATCAAGTAATTTCATCCAATCATCCTGTTTATTACTCATTTCCATATAATAATTATCTTTAAAAATACTATTATATATTTCTTCTCTTTTTATATTTATATTTTTTATATTATCTTTAAAAATATTATAATTATCTAATATTTCATTAACCTGTTTATTAAGTTCTTCTCTATCTTTTACTATGCTTTGGTAGAATTTATATCCAAAAAAGCTTATAACTCCAAGTAATATTAAAACTACTGATATAATTATAATAATTTTCTTTTTATTCTTCATAATACTCACACCTACTATAGTATATCATTATTTTTATATTTTACAAATAATGAGATTAAAATTTATTAATTTTTTTTATTTTAGTTTTTCTACTGGTACTGCATTAAGAGTTAAATCTGCTTTTTTATCACTATTTAGTGCATAGAATGCAGCACACCCAATCATTGTTGCATTATCAGTACAATAATCGATTGGTGGGATTAATAGTTCTACATTATTTTCTTTAGCAAGATTAGTAAGTGTTTCTCTAAGATAAGAATTTGCAGCTACACCACCTGCAACTATTAATTGTTTAATGTTATTTTCTTTTATAGCTTTCATTGTTTTTTTAGCTATTATACCTACTACTGTTTCTTGGAAAGAACAAGCTAAATCTGCCTTATTTATTTCATTACCACGTTGATGTTCATTATGAACTAAATTTATTACCGCACTTTTTATACCACTAAAACTAAAGTTATAGCTATCATCATTCATTGGTGTAGGTAGTTTATAAGTATGACTACCCTCTTTTGATATTTTATCTATTCTTGGTCCACCTGGATATGGCAAATCTATCACACGAGCTACTTTATCGTATGCTTCTCCTATTGCGTCATCTAGTGTTCCACCTAAATATTTAAATGAATAATCTTTTTCCATAAGAATTATATCTGTGTGTCCACCACTTACTACTAAAGCTATCAATGGAAATTTAAATTCCCCTACTAATCTATTTGCATAAATATGCCCAGCAATATGATGAACTGGTATTAATGGTTTATTATAAATATAGGATAAGGTTTTTGCACATTGTATACCAACTAGTAGCGAACCTGACAATCCAGGTCCATAAGTTACACCTATTGCGTCAACATCTTCTATTTTCATATTAGCTTTTTTTAAGCATTCATCTAATACGATAGTTATATTTTCTATATGATTTCTAGATGCGATTTCTGGTACTACTCCACCATACATTTTATGTATATCAATTTGCGATAGTGTTACTGTAGCAATTTCTATATGTCCATCTTTTACAATACTCATACTTGTTTCATCACAACTTGATTCGATTGCTAAAATTGTTGTATGTTTCATCTACATCACCTTCAAGTAAAATTAACAAATCCATAATAGCACATTTTGTTATATTAAGCAATTATTTTTGAATTGAAAATTATATACTAATCAAGAAGAAAAAAGAGATTATCTCAAAATTAATAATTGTTTTAAGACACTCTTTTATATTTAATACTTAACTTCTAATATTGGCATAACTTCATCAGTTGTTTCAATTATTGTATTACCATCATATGTTGGTATTTTTGGTAGTTCTATATCTTCATACTGTACTTCATCTAAAATATTTCCATCATTACCTATTTTTCTTACTATTTGTTTTTTATTATAATCTATATAATCTGCTACTTTATCTTTACTTCTTAATGGCTCATGATCACTCATATCTATTGTAAATTTTTGTTCATATTTATCTGTCTCTCCAAATATTACTCTTGAATATTTTATTGATTCTGCAGCATATACAAGCCATGTTCCAATGCGTTTGGTTGCATTATAAAATGATGTATGATCCCATGTTCCTGTTTTATTACGATGAAATCCTCCTATATTTGTTTTTAATAATTCCCATTTTTCAGTAGTTGGTTTAAACCCTGGATTATTATCATTTAATATATATCTTGAATCAGCAGTTCCAGCATACGGTTTCATACTTATCTTTGTACCTTTTTCAAAGGTTCCATGATCCCATGCCTTTTCTAATGGCACTATATTATTTTCTACATCTATTGTACTTCCATAAGATCTTTCTTTATAGTTAAACTGATTTCTTGTATATATGAATTCTGGATATAAGTGACCTGTTGAATCTTTATAATTCCAAAATAACATTTCATGAAATTGATCATCATTTTTCTTTAGTATACTTGCATCTTTGACATAGATTTGCATATCTCCATCTTTTAAATCTTTAGTTAAAGTTGTATACACTCTTAATGATTCATCATTTAAATCAGACATTACTTCTTTTCCATCGATATCATACTGCTGTATTCCATTAAGACCTATAGTTGCATCTTCGGCAGTTCCTATAACATACATGCTTTCCGTATAATTTTTATTTCCATCTATATAAATTTTTTGGTTTCTTCCTATACCTGAAGGACCTCCATAATCAAATAAATGTATGGATTTATAGCTTTCATTTGTACATGCTGTATAAGATGGGTTGTCATCGCATAATTCTCCAAGACCATTATTAAATAGATTTTGTGTAACTTGTAGATTTATTACTCCACCATCTCCTACACTTTTCCCATCTTCTGTTTTTCCATATATCTTTAAATCTGGTACTATTCCATTTCTACTGTCATTTATTACTACTATTTCCCCAATGTCATTAACTTAAGAAATGTAACTTTAAAAGGTTACATTTTTTTGATATGATAAAAGTAGAATAAAAAGAGA
>CANQLF010000090.1 GCA_947624635.1 uncultured Bacilli bacterium
TTTTCTCATTTTATGGGAACTTATTCATTTACACACTTTTTATCTCATTAAACGGGAACTTGCTTTTTAATTCTTCCCTAAAATAATTGAAAATGAACTAAAAAAAATTGAAAATGAACAAAATGAAAATAACAATGATTATTGAAAGAGAACTAGGCGTTAGTTCTCTTTCAAATTACAATGTTTATTTTAAAAATAAAATAATTTGTTATTTACATTTAAAACTTAGAGCTACAACAGTAGCTTATGTTTTGATTTTCATATTTTAGTACAAAATAATTTGCAATTTTTTAGTACAAATTATTTTGCGAAAACCTGTACAGATTAATTTTCAAATCAATATTTTACATCAATTTCAATCTCTATTCTATGTTTAGTTTAACATATCATCACAATTTTTACAACAATCACACAACAACAATCGCTTAAAATTTTTTAAGCAATTGCCATATTTTTGACCTGTTTTACAAAATAATATATAATTACCTATGGGTGGAATATATGAATTTATTTAAATATACAATAGATAATAAAAGGTATCATACGTTAAATTATGAATATAAAAAAATCTTTAATTCAAAAGTTTTTAAAGTTAGTTTAAATGGTGGCTTTACTTGTCCTAATAAGGATGGAAGTAAAGGATATGGCGGTTGTATATATTGTTCTAAAAGCGGAAGTGGAGAATTTGCTGGCGACAAAGAAAAAGATTTAATTACACAGTTTAATGAAGTTAAAGAAATAATGGAGATGAAATGGCCTAATAGTAAATATATTGGATATTTCCAGGCAAATACAAATACTTATGCTCCACTTGAGGTTTTAAAAGAAAAATATGAAACAATACTTAAAATTAAAGGTGTAATAGGATTATCTATTTCTACTAGGCCTGATTCAATTAGCGATGAGGTTTTGGATTATTTAGAACAACTTAACAAAAGAACATATCTTACAGTAGAACTAGGTCTTCAAACAATACATGAAACTACTTCTAAATTAATTAATAGATGTCATGATTTAAAATGTTTTGATGATATGGTTAAAAAATTACATAAAAGAAAAATAAATGTAGTTGTTCATATTATAAATGGATTGCCTTATGAAACTAAAGAAATGATGTTAGATACTGTTAGATATATTAATAAATTGCCTATTGATGGCATAAAGATTCACATGCTTCATATTTTAAAAGATACACCATTAGAAAAATTATATAAAAAAGAAAAATTTCATATATTAACTAATGAAGAATATGTAGATATAGTATGTGATCAGTTAGAAATATTAAAAGATACAATTGTAATACATAGAATTACTGGGGATCCTAAAAAAGATGATTTAATTGAACCAAATTGGTTGGTAAAAAAATTTGGCGTTTTAAATGAAATTGATAAAGAATTAGAAAGGAGAAATACTTTTCAAGGATTTAATACAAGTATATTAAATACATTTAGGAAACTAGCAATAGAAAACATTAAAAATAATGATATTGTTATAGATGCTACATGTGGAAATGGAAAAGATACTTTATTTTTATCTAAGTTAATACCCAATGGAAAAATATTCGCATTTGATATACAGGAAAGCGCTATTAATAATACTAAAGAATTATTAGATAAAAATAATATTAATAATTACAAATTATTTAATATGTCTCATGATAAATTTGATAAAGTTTTAAATGATTATAAAAATAAAATTAGTTTTATAACATATAACTTAGGATATTTACCAAATGGTGATAAATCAATTACAACTACTTATAAATCAACTATTAAATCTATAAAACAATCATTAGAATTATTAAATAATAAAGGTATTATAGTCATTACTATATACCCTGGTCATAGTGCTGGGTATATAGAAAGTGAAAAAATAAAAGAATTTATTAATAAAATAAATAATAAATATATTATAAAAAGTTTTCATAATACAGATAATAATATAGCTCCATATATAATAAGTATTGAAAAAAGACATAGTTAATATGCCTTAATTTTTATTCGCATTGCTAGATATTTCTTCTATTGATTTTTGATCTTGTGACAAGAGTGCACCACTTAACCATGTTGATGTAAGTCCAAAATCAATATATATTAATTGACCTGACATATATGAACATATATCACTTCCAATTACAACTAAAGGATAACCCATATCTTCTGGTTTAGCTGCATATCCATTCCAACTTTTTAAGAAAATATTACTTATCATTTCTTCTCCTTCTGCGATATCTCCTTTTGGACTAGTTGATTTATTAAAATCTTCTGTAAGACCAGTAATAGTATCTCCCGGATTAATTGCATTTACTCTTACCCTTTTATTGATAAATTCAGGTGCCATACATTTATAAGTTACATATGATTCTAAACATTGTTTAGCAAATACATAAGCACTTTGTATTAAATCTGGATGTTTTTGATACCAATCCATTGCATCATCCCATGTTTTTAAATTGATTAATTCAACAGCTTTATCATATACTTGTTGCCATCCAAATCCACCTACTGATGAAATAAATGTAACAGAGCCATGTTCACTTATTCTATCAAGTAACATTTCAGTCATATATTTTTGACTATAGAAATTAACTTTTTGAACAAGTAATTCTTTTCCAGGAAAATAAGCTATACCATGACATAAAAATAATGCATCAATTTTATCAGGTAATTCACTAATTACTCTATCGATTTCTTCTTTCTTTGATAAATCTGCTTGAAAAGCTTTTTTAACAGGTAGATCAATAGGGTTAATATCTATTGCGTAAACATTTGCGCCTAATTCTAATAAAAGTTCAGTTGCAGACTTACTCATACCTGATGCTGAACCTGTTATTACTACATTTTTACCCTCATACCCAAATAATTTTTTTAAATCCATTAATCATTCCTCCATCTATTTTACAATTTAATTATAGGTTTTTAGTAGGTTTTAGTCAATAAAATTATATTTAAAAAAAGAAAAGATTTTAATTTAATCTTTTCTTCTTTCTCATAATTAGCCTATCTACCGAAGCTATTAATTCAGGTAATATTAATATTATCAATATTGTTGAACATAATGTTCCTTCAGATATAGTTTTACATATTCTAGAAGTTATCGCCGAACTAAAGTGACCTACTATAAGTGTTACTATTGTAAGAATAGATGCACTAGTAAGTATTGTATGAATAGATTTATTATATGAATTAATTACAGAGTTTTTAATATCCATAACCTTTCTTGATTCTATGTAATATGAAGTATACAGTATCGCATAATCTATTGTTGCACCCATTAAAATACTTTGAACAATCAATAAAGCAATAAAATATACGCTTCCTCCTGTAAATGTTAATATACCCATTGTAAGATATACTGCTGTTTGTATTAATAATACTAATATAGTTGGAATTAATATCGATTTAAATGTAATACATACTACTATAAATATAAAAGCAATAGTAAGTATTGTTATAAAGTTTAATTCAGAATTAAATGTTTTACTTATATCATATGCCATAGGAGAATTACCTACAAAATATACTCCATCATTATTACCAATACTTTTTTCCAT
>CANQLF010000091.1 GCA_947624635.1 uncultured Bacilli bacterium
ATGTACGGTTCTGTGAGGGACGGCAGTCGATGTTCGTAAACTTATGAATTATCGATGGAAGCCGTCTACTCGACAATAAAATTAAAGCTAGTGGATAAGTTATAAAAATAAGTAAATAATAATAGTAGGTGAATTTGTGATGGAAGAAAATAACAAAAAGAAAATAATATATTCTAGTTTAATAGTAATAATTATATTATTAATAATATCTGGAATAACATATGCATGGTTTAGTGCAAGAGGTGAGACTGAGTCTCAACAAATAACAACAGCAAAAGTAGATTTAGTAGTCGAAGTTAATCCTGATGCAACACATATAAAAGATATAAAACCAACAACATGGAGTGAAGATATAGAAGAAAATAATAACAACACAGACATAGTACAAATACCAATTAATGTAATAAATAATTCTACAATAGATGTGAAATATAATTTAAAATTAGCAACTGAAAATTTATCTCTTAATGATAATGTTGAATTACCAGGAGGAAGTTTAAGTGACATAAAATATGTATTATATAGACTAGATGGTGAAAATAGAAAGGCAAAAAAAGGAAATTTTGAAAATTTATCAGAAGAACAATTTATAATGAAAGTAAAACATATAAATAAAGATGAAACACATCATTATGTGTTATATGTATATATAGAAGAAACAGATGGAATACAAAATAGTTTGCAAGGGTTAAATTTTAATATAATAGTGAATGGTGATTTAAAAACTCCAGATAATACATATACTCAAGATGGCTTATTATTACATTTTGATGGAATAGATAACACAAGAAATGGACATAGTGATACTACAGAAGTTTGGGAAGACTTAAGTGGAAATAATAAAGACGGTGAATTGAAATATTTTGCATTTGATGAGACAAGTGGTTGGTTAGAAGATGGACTTAGATTTGATGGTTTAGATGATGGTGTTTCATTAGGAAGTAAAATAAAAGATTTATTAAAAAGTGACTTTACAATAGAAATGGTATTTAATTGTGATGAATTAGACACAAGAGATATTTTACTAGGAAATTACGAAAGAGATTATTATGGTAATAACGTTAACTTTGAAATATATCGCAATTATTTATTTAGACTATATTGGAACAGTGGTAATCCAGACTACCGTGGATCACTTATGATGGATACTAATAAATTTAACATTAATATAAATTTAAATAAAACGATGGGAATAGTAAATATTTATAAAAATGATAAATTAATTTTAACAACAACGGATGAAAGATTTACTACATATAATTTCGATTATTCTTATGTTTATTTAGGACGTGATAATAGACCTATTGATAGTGAAACAGGTGTCGCACTTAAAGGAGTTATAAATTCTGTAAGAATATATAATAGAAAACTCAATGATGTGGAAATTAAAAACAATTATGAAATTGATAAGAATAGATTTAAATTCTAAAAAATAAAATAGATATTTTAATTTAATACTTTTGTTAATTTAATCTTTAATTACTATTAGTACTAAAATGTTCATAATTATTTTGAAATATATTAAAATTATAATAGCAATCTACATTATGCAAGTAGTCAAATATGAAGTGAATGTGGAAGTAGCCATGACAGAGATTATTTTCGAGTATAAATATATTAAATGAAATGATAAGAGTGTTTATGTTAAATAAATTTATAAATAAGATAACAACTATCCGAAGTTAGGTTACGTGTGAATCTACTGATTCTGTGAAGTATAAAAATCCTACCGTGAGATAGGATAGTATAAAATTTGTTTTTCATAAAAAATTAATTTTATCTATTTGTTCTTTAACTTTCACCTTAAATATAGTAAAATAATAGTTGAGGAGGAAAATATTTTATGACATTAGATGATGTAAAAAATAAAATGAATTCATCAATAGAAAATTTAAAGCATAGATTTACAACAGTTAGAGCAGGAAGAGCAAACCCTGCACTAGTAAATAATATTAAAGTATCTTATTATGGAGTAGACACTCCTATTATTCAACTTGCGACTATAAGTATTCCAGAAGCAAGACAATTATCAATTAAACCATTTGATAGATCTTGTCTTAAAGATATCGAAAAAGCTATATTTGAAGCAAATTTAGGTGTTACTCCAACAAACAATGGAGAAGTGATAATAATTACTATTCCTGAACTTACTGAAGAAAGAAGAAAAGAATATGTAAAACAAGTAAAAGCTATGGCAGAAGAAGCTAAAATTGCTTTACGTAATATTAGACAAGACGCTAATAAGGATATTAAGAATGAAGAATTAACAGAAGATGAAGAAAAACAAATGTTAAATGATATTCAAGATTTAATTAACGATTATAATAAACAAGTTGATGAACTATTAAAAGAAAAAGAAAAAGAATTAATGAGTGTTTAAAAACACTCACTTTTTTGAATTTACAGCAAATTTCGACAAAATTCGACAAAAGTATTTAATATAATACCAACCCTGTAAGGGGGAATAATATATGAAATACATTCAACTTAAAGATTATCAATTAAAATGCTTTAAAGAAAAATATAACTTATTTTCTAATGACATAGTATTAGTAATTGATGATAAAAATAAAAAAGCTTTTTGTATGCTTAACAAATTTTTAAAAGCTAATGTTGACTATTGGTATGCAGTTATGTATTTTTAAATTGTAAAAAATATACATGAATCTCAAAATGTTACATATAATATTATTGCAAGTATATTGCAAATACATTGCACTTGATTTTTGATATAAAATATAGTATTATTATTGATGAGGAGGAGGAATATTTATGAATACATTATCTAATACTACTAATATGACTATTAGAATAGATAAAAACTTAAAAAAGAATGTAGATATTTTGTTTAAAAATTTAGGAACGAATACTAATTCTGCTATTAATATGTTTTTAAGACAATGTGATAGAGAGCAAGGACTAGTTTTTACACCTACTATGTCACCAGCGCCAGGTAAAGAATTGTTAGAATCTTTACAAGAAATAGAAGATTATAAAAACGGAAAGGTTCAACTTCCTACTTTTGATACTACAAAGGAATTGTTTGATTATTTAGATAACTAATGTATAAAGTAGTAATATCTTACAATTTTAAAAAACAATATAAGAAAGTTGGAAAACAAGGAAGAGATTTAAAAAAATTAAAAGTAGTTATTGATAAACTAGCAAATAAAGACGTGTTAGACGCAAAGCATAGAGATCATAATTTAATAAATGATAAATATTATAAAAACTGTAGAGAATGTCATATAGAGCCAGATTGGCTATTAGTCTATCAATACGAGGGCAATCAACTTAATCTTTTGTTAGTTGCAACTGGTAGTCATAGTGAAATATTTAGAAAATAGGGTATCAACTCTATTTTTAATTTTATAATAATAAAACAAACTCTTAAATTATAAGGGTTTGTTTATATTCTATAATGGTGGGCTGTCAGGGGCTCGAACCCTGGACCCATCGCTTAAGAGGCGATTGCTCTACCAACTGAGCTAACAGCCCGTAACCAAATTACTTTTATATTATATCATACTTTTTTTAAATTGCAATTAAAAAGTATCAAAAATACCTAAAGTGTGTTATACTCAAATAGAAAAGAGTAGTGAAGTGGTATGGAAAAGAAAAAAATGAAAAAAAGTGTAAAAATTACAATAATTATTTTAATAATGATAATATTAGGATTAGCTAGCTATTTTATTACAAAAAAACTTTCAGATGATTACATTAAAAATAATAAAATTGTAGAAAATATTAGTGTAGAAAAATTTATTAATAAGTTTAATGA
>CANQLF010000092.1 GCA_947624635.1 uncultured Bacilli bacterium
AAAGAATTAGATAGAATTATTACTAATGAAGAATATGATGATGTATTAAATTTTGCAATTAAAATAGGAGTTAATAATGCTTTTATACAAGAAGGTGGAACACAAAAAGAAAGTTTTATACCTTCCTTTGATAACGAAGGAGTATAAAACTTTTTATTTTATTACTAATTCTTTTTTTAATTGTTCTATCATTTCTCTATTTTTAACAGAATTACTTTCAGGAATTACAAAAGGAATCCCCTTTTTATATTGATATATATAATTATTTAAAATATCCAATCTTTTTAATCTATCAATTTGTATCAATTCTATAATACTTTCACATAAGAATATATCACTTATATCAATATTTTGATTTCTTTTAAATAAGAATAAATTAATTCTATCAGCACATATTAAATCTTTTTCACTAGCAGTTTCATTAAAATCTTGAGATAATCTTTTAAGTAGGAAATCTACAACTTCTTCATTATCGATTAAAAAAGTTTTAAAATGTAATCGTGATATACGCCTCTTAGAATTTTTATTGATTTTACTGTGAACTATCATCATTTTTTTTAAAGCTTCTAAAAATTTTATTTTTTGTTCATTATTAAAATTATTTTCATAGTCATCTAAAGCTAGATAAATGCTAGAAAATCCCGGATTTATTTTTTCTATTTCAGGTAATAATTCTTCTATTTTATCAACCAATTCCATTTTAATCCCTCATTTTTATTTTTCATAATCGCAATTAACACATTTAATTTTTTTATTTTTTGCTACTAATATTCCATGACAATTAGGACAATAATCTCCAGTAGGTTTATCCCATAATGCATAATTACAAGTTGGATAATTATTGCATCCATAGAATATTTTTCCTTTTCGTGTCTTCTTTTCTACTATTTTACCTTCACATATTGGGCAATCCATTATTTCAACTACTTTTTTAGGTTCTTGCTTTATATACTTACAGCTTGGATAATTACTACAAGCTGTAAAACTTCCATATTTACCCTTTCTTATTACAAGTGGACTACCACATTCAGGACAATCTTCGCCTGTTTCTTCGGGAGAAGTTTTTTCCATATTTTTAAAAGCTTCTTGTACTAATGGTTCAAATTCATTAAAGAAATGTTCTACTAAATTGTACCAAATAACATCTCCATCAGCTATTTTATCTAAATCATTTTCCATATTTGCAGTATATTCTACATTTATTATTGATGAGAAAAATTCTTGTAATTTATCAGTTATTTCAAAGCCAGTTTCAGTTGGGATAAATCTTTTATCCACAACACTTACGTATCCTCTTTCTCTTAATGTTTCAACAATTTTTGCATATGTGCTTGGTCTACCTATACCAAGTTCTTCTAAGTCTTTTATTAATCTAGCTTCAGTATATCTTGCAGGTGGTTTAGTATGGTGAAGACTAGGTACAATTTCTTCTGCTACTATTACTTTAGAATGATATTTATCAAATGGTGGAAGTATTTTATCTTCGCTATCTTCATATTCACTATATACTTTTAAATATCCATCATAAATAAGAGTTTGACCTGTAGTTTTGAATTTATAATCATTGTTATTTAAAATTACCGTTGTAGTAAGTGTTTGTGCATCTTTCATTAAGGATGCTAAAGCTCTAAAGTATATAATTCTATATAATTTGTATTCGTCATCTGATAAATATTTTCTAACACTATCAGGTGTTCTTAAAATACTAGTTGGTCTAATTGCTTCATGAGCATCTTGTACGTTTTCAGTTTTCTTACTTTTTTTAGCATATCCAATATATTCTTTACCATAGTTTTCTTCTATATAATGAAATGTGCTTCCAATAAATTCATCGGATAAACGAATAGAGTCAGTTCTCATATATGTTATAAGACCTACTGTTTCATCACCTAAATCTACTCCTTCATATAATTTTTGAGCAATTCTCATTGTTTTACTTGCTCCAAAATTTAATTTAGATGATGCTTCTTGTTGTAAAGTACTAGTTATAAATGGTGCTTTACTTTTTTTATTTTTCTTTTTAGTATCTATACTTTCTATTTCAAATGCTTTTGATAATTCGCCAAGTATTCTATTTGCTTCTTCTTCTGTTTTAATTTCTATATCTTCATCTTTATATTTATCTAATTTTGCGCTAAATTCTTTAAATATTGCATCTATTTCATAATAGTCTTCTATTTTAAATGCTTCTATTTCTCTTTCTCTATCTACAATAAGTTTAAGAGCAACACTTTGTACTCTACCTGCAGATTTACCTGATGTTTTAGATTGCATTAATTTACTAAGTCTAAAACCTATTATTCTATCTAATATTCTTCTTGCTTCTTGACTATTAACCATTTTCATATCAATTTTTCTTGTATGATTAAATGCATCAGTAACTGCATTCTTAGTAATTTCATTAAATACTACACGTTCATAATCACTATCTTTAAGTCCTAGTGCGTCATATAAATGCCATGAAATAGCTTCTCCTTCACGGTCAGGATCACTTGCTAAGTAAACCTTATCTGCTTCTTTTGCATCTTTTTTAAGCTCACTAATTACTTTGCCTTTCCCAGAAATATTAATATAATTTGGTTTAAAATGATTATCAATATCTACTCCTAATCCAAATTTTCCAGAAGTAGCTAAATCTCTTATATGTCCTTTACTAGATACTACTTTGTAATTAGAACCTAAATATTTTTCAATTGTTTTACTCTTAGATGGAGATTCTACTATAACCAAATTTTTTGCCATTTGCACCATTCCTTTTTCTATTAATAATATATACATTTTTTTTCTTCTTTTGTCAACTTTTTTGTAAACAAAAAATTAAATTTAATTTTACATTATATTTTACATCTATTTCTAAAATATTTCTAGTCTTTTTAATATTAATATATTCTTAATATAAAGAGACTTCTCAAACTTAATTACTTAATTTTGAAAAAGTCACTTCTATTAAAACTAAAATTATTTATATTTATTTAATATATATTCAATTATTTTTTGTTCATCATTTTCAAGTTTTTTATATACTATTTGTTTTTCAATATCTTTAATAATTTCACTTATCCAACTCCCTGATTCTTTATCTAATATTTTACTAATTTTATCACCACTTATATTTAAATCATTTTTGTTATATATACTTAGATTCTCATATATTGAGCTTATTTTATCTGTTTTTAATCCTTTTATTTTAGCTACAACTGTAGTTATATATCCACCATATTTATATATTATATATTCATCAA
>CANQLF010000093.1 GCA_947624635.1 uncultured Bacilli bacterium
AAATAAGAGATTTATTAAAAGAAAAAAATAAAAAGAAATAAAATGTTTAAAAATATTGAAACTCTCCCATAATAAAAATGAAAGGAGAGTTTTTATTATGCATAATAGTCTTAGTAGTAAAGATTTAAGTTTCTTATCTGATATGTTTAATTGGAATTTAAATTGTTATAATGCCTTTAATTTATTTGAAGATGAAATGGATAATAATGACGCAAAAGTATTATTAGATGAAATAAAAGAAATGCATAAATCTTCATGTGAAGATATATTAAATTTAATGAAATAGAAAGGGTATAATTATGAATCAAGAACAAGATAAAATAATGATATTATTAGAATTAGAAAAAAATATGGTTAAAAATTATGCGACTGCGATAACTGAAGCTAGTAGTGATTATTTAACAGAGGAATTTACTAATCTATTTAATTACTCTAAAGAAGCACAAAGAAAAATATTTAATTTTTCAAATAGTAAAGGGTGGTACAAATTAGAAGCAGCAGAACAAAATAAAATTGAACAAGAAAAACAAAAGTTAAATCAAAAGTTAAGCAATATGTAGAAATTGCTTTTTCTTTTTACTTAACATTTAATTTAATTTTGAATATAATAAAGTAAGGAATGTAAGGAAAAGGAGCGATTGCATGGAATTAGCAAAAGTAACGACTAAAGGTTAAATAACTATTCCGAAAATGATTCGTGAATTATTAAATTTAAAGAAAGGTAGCAAAATTATCTTTATTCAAAAAGATAATGATGTAATTATTAGAAATTCTGCAATGGTTGCATTAGAAAAAATACAAAATTCTTTTGATGGGGAAGCAGAAAGACTAGGGTTAGAAACAGAGGAAGATGTAGTTAATTTTATAAAAGAATATAGAAAAACCAAAAATGGACATTAACATTATGAGAGTAATGCTCGATACAAATATTCTTATCTCTGCTTTTATTTTTAAGAGTAAGAAAATGAATGAATGAATTAATAAATAAATTTTCCAATGAACATCAAATTGTTATTTGTTCATATACTGTTTCAGAACTTAAAGATTTAATTAATACAAAATTTAATGTCAGCTTAAAATCTTTAGATGAATTTCTTAAAGATTTTCCGTTTGAACTGGTGTATTCACCTATGAATGTTGATAATAAACTATTTGAAATTAGAGATGAAGATGATTATATTATTTTACACATTGCAATAATAGAAAACGTTGATATTTTTATCACTGGCGATAAAGATTTTGATGATGTTAAAATCGATAGACCTGAAATAATGAGTGTGAGTGAATTTTTGGAAAAGTTCTAGATCTAGTCATAGAATTTTTTTCTTTTGTTCTTGACTATTTTGTGTGGGTGGTGAGATAATAAATATGTAAAAAAGGAAGGAAGTAATATAATGGAATTAAAAGGAAGTAAAACTGAACAAAATTTAATGACTGCATTTGCAGGAGAAAGTCAAGCAAGAAACAAATATACTTATTATGCTTCTAAAGCTAAAAAAGAAGGATATAATCAAATAGCTGCAATATTTGAAGAAACAGCGAATAATGAAAAAGAACATGCTAAAATGTGGTTTAAATTATTACATGATGGAATGCCTGATACAATGACTAATTTAAAGGATGCTGCAGAAGGTGAAAACTACGAATGGACAAGCATGTATAAAGAATTTGCAGAAGTAGCAAAAGAAGAAGGTTTCGATAGAATTGCATATCTATTTAGTGAAGTTGCTAAGATAGAAAAAACACATGAAGAAAGATATGTTAAATTAGCTGAAAATGTAAAAAATAATACAGTATTTGCCGATAGTGAAGAACAAGTATGGATTTGTACAAATTGTGGACATATCTATGTTGGTAAGGAAGCTCCAAAAGTTTGTCCAGTATGTGAACATCCTCAAAGTTATTTTGAAAGAAAAGCAAATAATTATTAATAAAAAATCGGATGAATATTCATCCTTTTTTTTAGGTGGTGATATTATGTGGGGCGCAATAATAGGAGATTTAGCTGGTTCTATTTATGAATATGAACAATCAAAAAAAGTAAGCAAAATTAAAGTTAAAAATTTAATAGAAGATAATAGTTTCTTTAGTGATGATACGATTCTTACAATTGCAATAGTAGACGCAATATTAAACGATAAAAATTATGAGTATTATTTAAAAAAATATGCAAAAGAATATATGAATAAAATACCTGAAAATATTCCATATTTTAAAGGTATGTTTTCACCAGGTTTTACAAAGTGGGTAAATGGTAATACAAATGGGTTAAGTATAGGTAATGGCGCAATGATGAGAATATCTGGAGTAGGTTATTTATTTAATAATGAAAAAGACATAAAATTAAATGTTTATAATGCAACTATTCCATCACATAACAGCAAAGAAGCAACAGATAGTGCAACTATAATTGCCTTAATAATATACTATGCAAGAAAAGGTTATAACAAAGATAAAATTATATCTAAATTAAATTTAAAATTTAAATATATTCCATTTGAAAAATTTAATACAACTTGTAGTACAACAATTGATAATACTTTATTTGCTTTATTTAGTTCAAATAGTTTTGAAGAAGCTATTAAAAAAGTAATTTCATTTGGTGGAGATACAGATACTAATGCTTGTATAACAGGTTCTATGGCAGAAGCTTTATTTGGAATAGATGAAAATTTAATTGATATAGTAAAAGCTAAACTTCCGACAAATTTTATAAAAACAGTTGATACTGCTTATTCTAAAGTTTTAAAATTAAAATAAAATTGAGTAATAAATTTTGCAAAAATTAAAAAATATCCACAAACTGTGGATAGAATTCTTGACTTCAAAGTTTAGATCGTGATATTCTATTATCAGATAATAGTAATAACTTCTAAGAATAGGTAAATATTAATAATAAAAGGAGTAAAAGCCATGAATAATAATATAAATAATAGTGGTAAAAAAGAAATAAATAAACAAATGATAATAATAGTTGTATCAGTTATCGCAACAGTATTAAGTACAATAGGAGTAACT
>CANQLF010000094.1 GCA_947624635.1 uncultured Bacilli bacterium
GAACTTTAATACTCTATGTAACATTTTTACTTAAAATTCGATTGTAATTTTGTAACATTTTCTTCTAAAATTCGCAATTTTAGTAGTATAATTAATAATGAGGTGATATTTATAATGTTTGAAAACAAAAAGATATTTATACTTGGTATGGCAAGAAGTGGATATGAGGCTGCTAAGCTACTTTCTAAACATAATAATAAAATACTAATCAACGATGGTAGTGATAAGCAAGATGAGTCACATATAGAAGAATTAAGAAAATTAGGAGTAAGTATAGTACTTGGGGAACATCCAGATGATATACTAGATGAAAGCTATGATTATATTATAAAGAATCCAGGTATTAAAGATAATCATAAATATATAGAATTCGCTAAAAAGCATGGAATTAAAGTTATAAATGAAATGGAAATGGCTTATCACTTTTTACCGGATGATACTAAAATAATAGGTATTACAGGAACAAATGGTAAAACTACTACTACGACTTTAATATATGAGATACTTAAGAAAGCTAATAAAAGTGTACACTTAGCTGGTAATATTGGTTATCCCTTTTCTTCTTTTATAGAAAAAATGAAGAAGGGTGATTATATAGTTACTGAAGTATCTATACAACAGCTTTTAAATTTAGATGACTTTAAAACAAATATAAGTGTTCTTACAAATTTATCCGAAGCTCATATAGATCATGTGGGAAGTTATGAAAATTATATAAATTTAAAGAAAAAAATATTTGCTCATCACACTAAAAGTGATATTGCAATTATAAATGCTAATAATAGTGATGTAATGAAAATAACTAAAGATATTAATTCTACTAAAATTTATTTTTCAAGTACAAAAAATGATACGGATGCAAAAATAGAAAATGATGCAATTTATTATAAGAATGAAAAAATAATAGATTTATCAGATATAAAATTAGTTGGGATGCATAATTATGAAAACATAATGTGTGCGGTAGCTGCCACAAAAGAATTAGGTATTAGCAATGATGCAATAAAAGAAGTTTTAACAACTTTTACTGGTGTTGAGCATAGATTAGAATTTGTAAAAAGAATAAATGGAAGAGACTTCTATAATGATTCTAAAGCTACGAATAATAAATCAACACAAATTGCTTTATCTGCATTTAATAATCCTACGATACTTTTATTAGGAGGACTTGATAGAGGACAAAGTTTTGAAGATTTGTATGAATATATGAAAAATGTTAAATCTATTGTAACATTTGGCCAAACTAAAGAAAGAATAAAAGAATTTGCAGATAAGCATAATATAGATTGTACAGTAGTAGAAAACTTAGAAGAAGCGACAAATCTAGCGTATAATTTATCAGAAGAAGATGATATAATATTATTAAGTCCTGCGTGTGCATCGTGGGATCAATACAAAAGATTTGAAGATAGAGGAGAAGAATTTAAAAAATTAGTAAATGAAATAGAGGAAGGTGCAAAATAATGAGTAAAATAAAAGATATTAAAGCAAGAGAAATATTAGATTCAAGAGGAAATCCTACCGTAGAAGTAGATGTAATATTAGATAATGGAATAATGGGACGTGCTAGTGTTCCATCAGGTGCATCGACAGGTAGTAAGGAAGCTTTAGAACTTAGAGATGGTGGTGCTAGATATAATGGTAAAGGTGTATTAAAAGCTGTTAACAATGTAAATAATATAATTAAAAATGAACTAATTGGAATGGACGCATCTAACCAAAAAGAAATAGATTATAAAATGATTGAACTTGATGGTACTGAAAACAAAGAAAAATTAGGGGCAAATGCAATGCTTGGTGTATCACTTGCTACTCTTAAAGCAGCAGCTATAGATAATGGTAAACCACTATATAGATATATTGGAGAAGGTAGCACACTACCTAGACCAATGATGAATATATTAAATGGTGGAGCTCATGCAGATAATAATGTAGATTTCCAAGAATTTATGATAATGCCTAAAGCTGATACTTTTAGTGAAAGATTAAGAATAGGTGCAGAAGTATTTCATTCGCTTAAAAAAGTTTTAAACGAAAAAGGATATGCAACAGGTGTTGGTGATGAAGGAGGATTCGCTCCAAACTTAAGTTCAAATAAAGAAGCACTAGACCTAATTATAGAAGCAATAAAACGTGCAGGTTATACTCCAAAAAGTGACGTAGAATTAGCACTTGATGTTGCAGCAAGCGAATTATACGATGAAGAAAATAATACGTATAATTTAAAAGGAGAAAATAAAACTTTAACATCTAAAGAATTAGTTGATTTCTATTCAGAATTAATTAATGAATATCCAATTATCTCTATAGAAGATGGCCTTAATGAAACAGATTATGATGGATTTAAATACATGACTGAAAAATTAGGGGATAAACTTCAAATAGTTGGAGATGACTTATTTGTAACTAATAAAAAATTATTACAAAAAGGAATAGATATGGGTATTGCTAATGCAATATTATTAAAAGTTAATCAAATTGGAACAGTAACCGAAACTTTAGAAACAATCGAACTAGCTAAATCTAATAACTATAAAACAATTATTTCACATAGAAGTGGTGAAACAGAAGATAATTATATTGCTGATTTTGCAGTTGGACTTGATTTAGGACAAATTAAAACAGGTTCATTATCTAGAAGTGATAGAATTAGTAAATATAACGAACTACTTAGAATTGAAGAAGAATTAAATAAATAGTGAGGTGTTATATATGCCTAATAATAAAGGATTTACACTAGTAGAATTACTTGCTACGGTAACAATTATGGTACTTATAATATCTATAGCTATACCAACAACAATGAAATATATAAGTAGAGGTAAAGAAGCACAATATAATCAAATTAAATCTGAAATCGAACAAGCTGCAGATAAGTATTATAGACAGCATAAAGATAATGTTGGTGTAGCTATTTCACTAGACAAATTATTAAATGCAAATTTAATTGATGATCAATATGAAAGAAAAAATAACAAATTAGTTGATCCAAGAAATAAAGGCAAATGTTTAAGTGGTACTGTAAATATTACAAAAAATTCAAATAGAGTAGAATTTACATATAATGGGACAACTGGCTCTTGTTAAATTGTTAAGAAGCAGTGAACATCAAAATATTGACATTTGTAAAAAAACTGCTATAATAACAGTCACTTAGTTATTTTTTAACTAAGTATATATTCTATTATTCTACATTTCTGTTACTTAATAATCAAAATTAACAAATCAATTTTCTGTGTAAATACATTAATTTTATGAATAAAAACCAAAACTCCTTTCTATTTTTAAATTAAATGTATTTACCTAAAAAAGCAAATAAACATTTGCTTTTTTCATATATTTATGATAGAGTATATAAGTGAAATGAGGGATTAAAATGGAAATTGCATTAATGGTTGTATCAATATTATTAATTGCCCTAGGTTTATTACAAAGTGGAAAAGCAGAAAGTGCATCAGGTGTTATTTCTGGTGGAGAATCTGATCTTTTTGCAAATAGAAAAGAACGTGGTGGAGAATTATTAATAAGTAGAATTACTTTTATACTTGGTATGGTATTCTTTATACTATCATTTATATTATCTAGTGGAATAATAAAATAAAAAAAATATTAAAAAAGACTATATATTTAGTCTTTTTTCTTTTATAATATATATGTAGGTAAAATAGGTGATTTTAATGAGAGAAAAAATATTAGAAGTATTAAAAAAAGAAGAAACATCTTTTGAATTTGGTAAACTTATTGATTTATTAGATATACATGATGATAAATCATTCAAAGAAGTAATATCAAGCTTAAATGAGCTTGAAAATGATGGATTAGTATATAGAACTAAAAGAGAAAAATTTATGTATTTTCCATATTGTCATTTAAAACAGGGAAAATTAGATGTAAATAAAAAAGGATTTGGTTTTGTAACAACAGATAATGGTGATATTTATATTGATGAAAAAAATATAAATGGCGCTATACATGGAGATATAGTAAATGTAGAATTATTAACTGATGAATTTAATCCAAAACCAGAAGGTAAAATTGTTAAAATTGTTAAAAGAGAATTAAATAATTTAGTAGGTGAAGTTATAATAAAAAATAATAAGGGATATGTAATACTTGATGATGAAAAAATAAAACTTACTATTGAAATACCTAAAAATAGGTGTAAAACATTAGTTGATGGATATAAAGTTTTAGTTAAATTAGATAAACCACTTAATAAAAATAATAAATACAAAGGAGAAATAATAAAAGTTATTGGACATAAAAATGATCCTGGTATGGATATAAAAGTTGAAGCTTATAAACATGGTATTGAAGTTGAATTTAATGATGATGTTATTAAGGAACTTGATACTATTCCAACGGAAGTATTAAAAGAAGATTTAGAAGGTAGAAGAGACTTAAGAAGCGAAATGATATTTACAATAGATGGGGATGATACAAAAGATATAGATGATGCAATAAGCATTAAACTAAAAGAAAATGGTAATTATGAACTTGGCGTACATATTGCAGATGTTACACATTATGTAAAAATGGAAAGTGAATTAAATAGAAGTGCATTAGATAGAGGTACTAGTTCATATTTAGCTGATACAGTTATACCAATGCTTCCACATAGATTATCTAATGGTATTTGTTCACTTAATCCTAATGAGGATAGACTAACAATGTCATGTGTTATGGAAATAGATAAAAAAGGTGAAATAGTGGATTACGATATATTTGAAAGTGTAATTCATTCAAGAAAACAAATGACTTATAATAATGTTAATAAAATATTAGAAGAAAATATTATTCCAGAAGGGTATGAGGAATTTGTTGATACTTTAAAATTGATGAAAGAATGTAGTGATATTGTAAGAAAAAATAAAATCAAAAGAGGATACATTGACTTTGGACAAAATGAAATTAAAGTAATTCAAGATAAAGATGGAAAAGCAATTGATATTAAACCTAGAACTCGTGGCGTAGGAGAAAATTTAATAGAAGACTTTATGATATGCGCAAATGAAACTGTTGCAACACATGTGTTCTATATGGATTTACCTTTCATATACCGTGTCCATGAAGAACCAGATGAAGAAAAAATTAGTGATTTTCTAAGATATATGGGAATTTTAGGTTATACACTTGGTGGAGATAGAAAGAAATTTACTCCAAAAAGAATTCAAGAAATATTAACATTTTTAGAGGATAAAAAAGAATATAAAATATTATCTAGAATGTTACTTAGATGCATGAAAAAAGCATTCTATTCTAAAGATAACATAGGTCACTTTGGACTTGCTAGTAAATGTTATACACATTTTACTTCACCAATTAGAAGATATCCAGATCTTACTGTACATAGAAGACTTAAAGAAATACTACACGGAAAAATAGATAATAGAACTAATTCATATTGGTCACAGGAACTTGTATATATCGCGGAACACTCATCGGAAAAAGAACGTGCGAGTGTTGAATGTGAAAGAGATGTAGATGACATGAAAATTGCTGAATATATGATGGATCATATTGGAGAACAATATAAAGGTATGATTTCATCAATAACAAATTTTGGAATGTTTGTAGAATTGGAAAATTTAATAGAAGGATTAGTTCCATTTAGAAATATGAATGATGATCATTATAATTACGATGAAACATTAAAAATATTAAAAGGTGAAAGAACAGGTAAAATATATAAATTAGGTGATGAAGTAGATATTGAAGTTGAGGCAGCTAGTAAAGAAGCAAAAACAATTGATTTTAAATTAGTTAAAGAAAAAGTATTGAAAAAATGCTAAGTACACTTAGAAAAGTATATAAGTTTTTGGAAGTAAACATTAAATATTTATTCATCTGTAAATATAGTTATAAATAATACTATTAAAATAACAAGCTTGGAGGAATAAACATGGAAATATTAAATAAAAAAGCTAGATTTGATTATAATATTATAGAAGAAATAGAAGCAGGCATAGTATTAACAGGAACTGAAATCAAATCAATAAGAAAAGGTAGTGCAAATCTAAAAGATAGCTATGCAATAATTAAAAATGGTGAGGTTTTTCTTCTTAACATGCATATCGCACAATATAAAGAAGGCAATATATTTAATCATGATGAAAATAGAACAAGAAAATTATTACTTCATAAAAAAGAAATATTAAAAATTAAAAGTAAATTAGATGTTGAAGGTTATGCTTTATTTCCAATAAAGTTATATATTAAAAATAATAAAGCAAAAATATTATTAGGTATAGGTAAAGGTAAAAAGCTATATGATAAAAGAGAATCAATTAAAAAAAGAGATCAAGAAAGAGAAATAAAGAAAAATTTAAAATATTAAAATTGAAAAATCAATTAAATAATAAAATTGTTACAAACTCTTGATTTTTCAAAGGAAAATTTGGTACTCTATTATTGAATAAAATAGAAAAATTTAAACAATATGGTATAAAACTTAAAAAATATTTAAATATTATAGAAAGGAGAATCTAATATAGTGATTAATAAAAAATCACATAATTAGATTATAAGTGGTAATAT
>CANQLF010000095.1 GCA_947624635.1 uncultured Bacilli bacterium
CTTTTTATTTATTGTTAAATGTTATAAAATATAAATAAAAGATTATTTTTCTTTACCTAGGGTCTGAATAGTTACGTTTATCCTGAAAAATTATTAAATTCCGCTTTACATGAAATTATATTTATTTTATAATTTTAATATAATTGAATAAAGGAGAAAATATTATGATAGAAGTTTTACAAAGTATTTTATTAGGATTTGTACAAGGAATCGGAGAATTCTTACCAATATCTAGTTCTGCACATTTAGTATTAGTACCATATTTATTTGGATTTGAGGAACATTCACTTGCATTTGATGTTGCCCTTCACTTCGGTACATTAATTGCAGTATTAATGGTATTTTGGAAAGATTGGTTTAATTTAGCTAAAGGAGCTTTCAATAAAGTTGTACATAAAAAAGATTCTTTTGAAAATAAAATGTTTTGGTATTTAGTTATCGCAACTATACCAGGTGCTTTAATAGGAAAATTGTTAGAAGATAAAGTTGAAACTGTATTTAGAAAGTTACCCTTGCTTATCGCACTTGCTTTGGCAGTTATGGGTGTACTTATATATTTAGGTGATAAATGGGCAGAAAAACATTATAAAAAACAAACAGAATATGAAAAATTAACTTTAAAACAAACTTTCTTAATTGGACTTAGTCAAGCTCTTGCTATATTTCCTGGTTTTTCAAGATCTGGTACAACTATTCTTACTGCACGACTTCTTGGCGCTTCAAGACAAGCTAGTGCGAAGTTTTCATTTATGCTATCAACTCCAATTATATTTGGTGCAACAATTCTTAAATTTAGCGATATGGTTGCACAATTTAATTTAAATCTTGTAGTTGGAATAGTTAGTGCAGCTATATTTGGTATTATAAGTATTAAGTTTTTACTTAATTATATTAAGAAAAATGACTTTGCAGTATTTGCATTCTATAGACTAATATTCGCATTTATTGTAATAATAAAATTTATTTTGTAAAAAAAGGACTTTAACATATTTCGTTAAAGTCTTTTTAAAAAGTTTTCGGAGTGAGAATTTATTGTATATCATGACTTGGAAATTGTATTTCAAGTCTTTTTTGTAAGGTTTGTAAATACTTATAAGTTATGTTAATTATTAGGAGTGAGAAAACATAACTTACATTTCATGACTCATATACCACTTCCTTTCTTGTAATTTAATTATATAAAAGGAATATGGGATAATTGTGTGAGAATAAATTTAAATTGTGAGATTATCAAGTAATGTAAACATTTCAATGTGTAATGGATCATTACCAAAGACTAATTTTTTATCTTTCTTTTTTATTCTTCTTATAAGGGAATTAATACTATAATATTTTACTTGTGTTAATTCTTCTTTTTGAATTATATATTCATTTGCTTTTTTATTAGTCCTTACTACATATATATAAATAAATGCTTTATTTGATTTTTCATTTCTTATATACAGTTCCAAAAATCTTAAATCTTTTTGCAATACTTCTAAACCTATTTCTTCTTTTAATTCCTTTACAGCAGTAGATTTAGGCGTATCACCACTTTTTACATGACCTGCCATAAGTCCCCATTTACCAGGATAGTTATGTCTTTTATAACTTCTTTTTTGTAGTAATATTTTATTATTTTCATTTAATACAATTACTACTGATTCTCTATGCCACATACCTTCTTTATGAGCAATTTTTCTATCTATTTTTTTATTTAAAGGTTTATTATTTTCATCATAAATATCTATTAATTCCATTTTGCTACTTTCCTTCCTTACAGATATAATCAATATATTCAGCCACACTATTAAAATAATTATTACAAATATTTTTTAAATCATTAGTTGAATTATTCATACATGCACCATCATATTTTTTAATCATATCTATATCATTAATTGTATCACCAATTGTATATATGTTGTCAAGATGTAATTTGTTTTGTAAATACTTTATTCCATTTGATTTTGTTACCGACTTTTCAGTTATATTAATCCAATTGTCACTTATATATCCGTGAATACTTTGAAAATTATTTGTAATGAATTTTAATATTTTATCAGGACAACTTAAATTTAAAGTCCTTATTATAATAGCATTTACTTCCGTATCTATATCTTTAGTATAGTCATATCCACTATCAAAATACGTTACATCATACAAATTGTTTTTAATAATTAAATCTTTTATTTGATAAGCTATATCAATTGGTATATCTTTTTTGTATAATAATTTTCCTTTATTATCAAATATTGTTCCCCCATCATTACAAATTAAATAGTTAAAAGGAATATTATGTTTTACAATCATTTTACTTATATCTATATAACTTCTACCAGTCGCAATTATAAATATATTTCCATTATCCATAAAATTTTTTATTTTATCTATATTTTGCATTATTTGATTATCATTTACATATAATGTATTATCAAAATCACTAACCAAAGTTTTATGCATAAAAAGGCTCCTTTCTATTTATACTATATATAGTATATCAGAAATTGGTAACTATTCAGACCCTAGGTAAAGAAAAATAATCTTTTATTTATATTTTATAACATTTAACAATAAATAAAAAGACTTTTTTAAAGAAAGAAAAAAGTATATAATAAAAGGGAAAGGTAGTGTTAAAATGGCAAGTAATTATACTAAATCACTATATAAAGATTATGAAGAATTATCAGAAAAGTTGGACAAAATTACAAACCAATTAACACAAATGGAAAAAGAATATAGAATAGAAAAAGAAGCTTTACTTGATGAAATAAAAAGTTTAAGAGAATCAATTGCAAAGAAAGATGAATTAATTAATAAGCTAATTGAAGAAAAAGATAAATATAGAAATCAATCTAATAAAAATAGTTCTAATTCAGGTAAGCCTTCATCAACAGATATGAATAAACCAAAAAAGACAGGAGCTAACTTATACAATTCAAGAGTAAAAACAAATAAAAAAGTTGGAGCTCAAATTGGTCATAAAGGTAATCATTTGAGCAAAGAAAAAATAGAGAAAGATATAGAAGAAGGTAAAGTTAAAGTAATTGATGTGATTCATACAATAAAAGGAAACCACAACAATACACCTGTTATAAAGTATAAAGTAGGCATGAGATATGAAACTATTATAGAAAGACATGTTTTTAATTATGATGAAGAAGCAACAGATGTAATGCCAAAAGAATTTTATACAGATGTAACATACACAAATGAATTTAAATCATTAGTAGTGTTCATGAATGTACATAATGTTTTATCAATGAAAAGATTAACTGAATTTTTTAAGATATTATCAAATGGTATTATTAATATATCAGAAGGAAGTATTGTAAATATGATGGCTGAGTTTTCTAAAAAAAGCATACCAACAATAAATAATATAGTAGAAGATATATTGAAAGATAAGACAAATTATACTGACGAAACTGTAAGTAAAATAGATGGTAAAAATGGATTTGTAAGAAATTATTCTAATGAGAGTTCAGTTGTATATAAAAGTCATTATAACAAGGGACACGCGCCAATTAAAGAAGATGATATATTAACTAAATTTACAGGAGTCATTATGGGTGATCATGATACAACATTAGATTCATACGGTTCTAAAAGGATTGAATGTAATGTTCATCTTGGCAGATATACTGTTGAGATAACTCAAAATACATTTGATGCTTCATGGGCAGAGAAAATGAAAGTTCTTTTAGAGACAGGTAACAAAACTAGAGAATATGCCAAAGCTTATGGATTAGATGGATTTACAGATGATAATTATGAATGGTATTCCAAAAAGTTTGATGAAATAATAAAAGAAGCTCAAGAGGAAACTAAGAAAATGAAATCATCATTTTATAAGAAAAAGTCAAAGACTCTTTATACTAGATTAAAAAGAAATAAAGAAAAACATTTGGCGTATTTAAAAGATTTTTCTTTACCTTATTCCAATAATTTAAGTGAATCTGATTTGAGAGTTTACAAAATAAAATTAAAAGTCTCTGGTGGATTTAGAAGTAAAAAAGGTTCAGATTATTTTGCAGATGCACTTAGTGTTGTTAAGACTTCTAAAAAAAGAAAAGAAAATATTCTTGAAAATATAAAGAAGATCTTTTGTGGGGAAACTTTATTTGCATGTTAAAAAGTAACGTCTCGTTACTCTTTTAATCTTGCCATGTCTGAATAGTTACAGAAATTGTGATTTTTTGCTTATTTTCGGTTGACAAATATGTGTATTATGATATAATTTATATTGCCTACTGATTTTTGCAGACGTAGTTTAATGGTAGAACCTCAGCCTTCCAAGCTGACTGCGTGGGTCCGATTCCCATCGTCTGCTCCAGTGACGTTTCTGTTCGAACTTTTATAGTTTGAACTTAACATATATAATCAATCCGTTCGGGTTGATT